>DATBQC010001051.1:0-1722 GCA_036561065.1 Methylobacter sp.
GATATACCTGTAGATAATGTCTACTCGTCACCGATTCTTCTTGGTGATGTGTGGCGGCAAAAATATAAGGATTTGATTGTTGTTTCGCCTGATGTTGGTGGTGTCGTCAGGGCTAGGGCGCTAGCAAAGCGGTTGGATGATGCTGACCTTGCGATTATTGATAAACGCAGACCCAAAGCTAATGTTGCAGAGATTATGCACATAATTGGCGATGTTGATGGGCGCAGTTGCGTGTTGATCGATGACTTGGTTGATACGGCGGGAACGCTATGTCACGCAGCAGCAGCATTAAAGAAGCATGGTGCAATCAAGGTGGTTGCCTATTGTACGCATGCGGTATTGTCGGGCTCTGCGTTAATAAATATAAATAGCTCGGAGCTTGATGAGTTGGTTGTTACTGACACTATCCCGTTAAGCCATGAAGCAGCTAGATCAGGTAAAATAAGACAGTTAAGCGTCGCAGAAATGCTAGCTGAAACTATCAGGCGTATCGCTGTCGGTGAGTCGGTTAGTTCGCTCTACGTAGATTGACGGTTGTCGATTGATAAAATTTAATTTGTTGTGCTTGATGGCACGGGGTTGAGAGGAAAATGTCTAACGTATTTGAGTTTGTTGCCGAAAGTCGTGGGCAATCAGGTAAAAGCGCAGCCAGAAGAGTGCGTCGTACAGGTAATGTGCCTGCGGTGATATACGGTGGTCATAAAGAGCCTCAAATGTTGGTACTAAGCCACAACGAAGTGATTAAGCATCTTGCGCATGAAGCAGTTTATTCGCATGTTTTGGATGTCACTGTTGATGGGAAAACAGAGAGAGCTATTCTGAAGGGTGTTCAGCGTCATCCTGCTAAATTTCAAATTTTGCATATGGATTTTCAGCGGGTAAGTATGTCAGAGGTATTGAAGGTGCATGTGCCGCTGCATTTTATTAATGAACAGGCTTCGGTTGGAGGTAAGAAGGGCGGTATTGTCGCGCATGCGATGATTGATGTTGAGGTTTCCTGCTTGCCAGATGCTCTGCCTGATTATATCGAGGTTGATCTGAAGGGGTTGGATATTGGTGAATCAGCCCATCTTTCGGATATTGTTTTGCCTGCGGGTGTAGAAATTGTTGCTCTGGCGCAAGGTCCTGAGCATGATCATCCTGTTGCGTCAATGATGGCTTCAAAGGCAAGCAAAGACGACGCTGTCTAGCGGTCTATAGAACGCACATGATTAAGTTAATAGTTGGCTTGGGTAATCCCGGTCGGCAGTACGAAAAAACCCGGCATAATGCCGGGTTTTTGTTTTTGGACAGGTTGGTATTTGAGTCAAATTGTACCTGGGTTAGCGAATCTAAATTTGATGGGTTGGTGGCTGAGGTGGGTATGGCTGAGAGCAAGGTGCTGTTGCTAAAGCCGGGTACTTTTATGAATCGAAGCGGTCAGGCGGTAGGTAAAGTTGCTAGGTATTATAAATTGGCGCCGGAGGAAATTCTTGTTGTTCATGATGAGCTTGACTTCGATGTTGGCGTGGTAAGGCTGAAAAAAGACGGCGGGCACGCAGGACATAATGGCCTGAGGGATATTATTTCGCATCTGGGGTCAAAAGAGTTTTATCGGTTGAGAATAGGTATTGGCAGGCCTTCGGTCGGAAAAGTTGTTGCGGATTTTGTGTTGTCAAGTCCCTCTAGTACTGAGTGGGGTTTGATGTTATCTGCTTTTGATCTTGCGGGTGGATATGTGGC
>DATBQC010001052.1:0-6424 GCA_036561065.1 Methylobacter sp.
CATGGCGAGTTTGATGCAGGCATGGCGTTATTGTCTGAAACGAGTTCAAGCCCGTTAAACGACAGGCAGTGGATGGCCTTAACGAATGCCGGACGATGCCAGCTGAGCATCGGGCAAAAGCAACTGGCCGAGAATTATTTCAGGCAGGCGCTGCAACTGAATGATGCCTATGGGCCGGCATTATCGGAAATGCAGAAAATTGCGTATGAAAAAGGTGATTTTTGGGCGGCAAAAGGCTATTTGCAGCGCTATCTGGGCGTTGCAGAGCATACCGCTGAAACCTTATGGTTTGCAGCGCATGCTGAGCGGGCGCTAGGCAATAAAGAGCTCGCCAATGAATATAAGAAATTGTTGCTGGAAAAATTTCCGCTTTCAAATGAAGCAAAAAAAATCGCCGGGCTTAGAGATTTTTAATTAAAAGGCAAAAGACGAAGGGCAAAAGACGAAGGGCAAAAAAACACAGCTTTCGCCTTTCGTCTCTTTTTTTGTAGATTTACCTGTTATTAATGAGAGGATTATTTAAATCCGTGGCATCAACTCTATTTAAATATGGCAAATAATATTCAAGCAATTCGCGGGATGCATGATGTGCTTCCCGAACAGACCCCGCTCTGGCAGTATGCAGAACAAAGCATCAGGGACGTACTCGGTGCTTATGGATACAGTGAAATCCGGCTGCCGATCGTCGAAAAAACCGAGCTTTTCAAGCGTTCCATCGGCGAAGTGACCGATATCGTCGAAAAAGAAATGTATACGTTTGACGACCGGAACGGCGACTCCTTGACCTTGCGTCCCGAAGGTACGGCCGGTTGTCTCAGGGCCTGCCTGGAGCACGGCTTATTGCACAATCAGGTGCACCGGTTGTGGTATTACGGGCCGATGTATCGACATGAGCGTCCGCAAAAAGGCCGCTATCGCCAATTTATTCAACTGGGTGTCGAAACCTACGGCATGGCAGGGCCCGATGTAGATGCAGAATTGATCCTGATCATGGATCGGTTGTGGAAAAAACTGGGTGTTCGCGAGAAGGTTCGCCTACAGCTCAATTCCTTGGGTACCATTGCCGAGCGTATCGTTTACCGGGAGAGTCTGGTCGGCTATTTTCAAAGCCGTCTGGATCAATTGGATGAAGATAGTTTGCGCAGGCTGGAGACCAATCCGCTGCGGATCCTGGATACCAAAAGCCCGGCGATGCGGGAAGTTGTCGCTAACGCACCGGAATTGATGGATTTCCTGGGCGATGAGAGCCGTCAGCATTTTACCGCAATCACCAAGATATTGGACGATCTGGGCATAGGCTACGAGATCAATTCCCGGCTGGTGCGCGGCCTGGATTATTACAGCAAGACCGTTTTCGAATGGGTTACCGACGAACTGGGCTCGCAAGGCACGGTTTGTGCGGGCGGACGTTATGATGGGCTGATTGAACAACTGGGCGGCAAACCCAATCATGCGGTCGGTTTTGCGATGGGCATGGAGCGTTTGCTGGCCCTGATGGAAACACTGGATAATGTGCAACTTGCAAGCCCCGTTGATGTGTACATGATCCGGGTCGGCGAAACAGCGGAACAGGAAGGCATGCGCTTTGCCGAGACCATCAGGAATGAAATTCCCGGCTTGAAATTGCAGGTCAATTGCGGCGGCGGCAGTTTTAAAAGCCAGTTCAAAAAAGCCGACAAAAGCGGTGCCGAATTTGCGATCATTCTGGGCGACGATGAAGTCAGTCGCGGCGAAGTCAGCATCAAACCGCTACGTAACAGCGAGCTAGAACAGCAGAATATGTCACAGCAGCAGGCGGTTGAGTTTTTACAGATGCAGACGACTGATTAAATCACCACGAAGGCACGAAGGACACGAAGAATAATAGAATAAAAACTTCGTGCCTTCGTGGTGAGAAATATATTTTTTAAAACCATTAAAAGAGAAAAACAAGTGGAAATGTACGATACAGAAGAAGAACAGGTTGAAGCCCTAAAAAGATGGTGGAAAGAAAATTCAACCTCCACCATCGTCGGTTTGGTCATGGGTGTAGTCATTATTCTTGACTGGAATTACTGGCAGGATCATAAGAAAGCTCAGGCAGCGCAAGCTTCCGCCACTTATGCTGAATTGCTAAAAGCGCTGGACGACGATAAAAAAGACAGCGTAGACAAGCTGGCCCAACGCATACAAGGGCAGTTTAAGGGCAGCGAATATGCGGCATACAGCGGCTTATTACAGGCCAAATTAAAGGTCCAACAAGGTGATTTGGCCGCTGCCAAGCAGATTTTGAAGACGGTTGCCGCGGAGTCGAACAAACATCTGAGCAATATCGCCAAGATAAGACTGGTGCGCTTAATGCTGGCTACCGGCGAATATGAGCAGGGCTTGCAGGTCATTAATGAGGTGGATGCCAAAGAAGCGGCCAGCTATTCAGCGAATTATGACGAATTGGTGGGCGATTTGTATGTGGCCCTTGATCGTCTGGATGAGGCGCGCACAGCGTATCAAAATGCCTTAAGAAATGGACAGCCGTCACCGTTGTTACAGTTTAAGATTGATGACCTGACTGCCCAAGAAAAACTAGAAACTCAAAAATAATGAGTAACCATTCAACTGATATGAGTCAGGCGAAAGGCGAAAGGCGAAAGGCGAAGAAGCCTTTCGCCCTTTGCCTTTTGCCCTTTGCCTTTACCTTATTGACAGGCTGTTCGGCTATCGAAGCGGTTAAAGAAGGTGCTTCCGGCATTAGCGATTACTTTCGCGGTGGTGAAGACAACGCCGATCCACCCAGTGTCTTGGTTGAATACACACCTGAAATCAAGCTTGAAGTCGTCTGGAATGAGTCGGTCGGCGTCGGCGCTGACGAGCAATCCTTAAAGTTGATTCCGGCCATCGGCAGCGGAAAAGTACTGGCGGCGGATCGGGAGGGTGTGGTTCAGGCTAGAAGCCTGACGACCGGCAACTTGATCTGGGAGACCGAAACCGACGTACCCTTTTCCGGTGGGCCTGGACTTGGCGCGAGCACTGTAATTTTGGGTTCCAGCAATGCCGAAGTCGTCGCTTTAAACATCGAAACCGGCGAAGTGTTGTGGAAAACCACAGTATCCAGCGAAGTGCTTTCGGTGCCTGTGGTTGGTAATGGCATTGTTATCGTTCGTACCACCGATGGCTCCGTGTTCGCGCTTGATGAAAAGACCGGCGGCAAGCGTTGGAATTATGAGCGTACCGTGCCGGCTTTAAGCCTGCGCGGAACCGGATCGCCACTGATTGTCGAGGATAATGTGATCGGCGGTTACGATAACGGCAAACTCATGGCCTTGCGCCTGACCGACGGAAAATATGTATGGGAAACCAGCATCGCCATTCCCAAAGGACGTTCTGAAATTGAACGGCTGGTCGATCTGGATGTCGATCCTATTGTCATTAACGGCGTGATTTACGTTGCCAGCTATCAGGGCGGCATAGCTGCTGTTTCGGAATTGGACGGCGATGTGTTATGGCGTAATGAAAGCATTTCATCGCATTCAGGCTTGAGCAGCGACAGTCGCTATTTATACCTGGCAGACTCCCAAAGCAACGTTATGCAGTTAGAGCAGCGTAGCGGTGCTGCCTTGTGGAGTCAAAAAGATCTGCATCAAAGAAGATTAACCGCTCCCGCCGCCTATGAAAATTATGTGGTGGTTGGAGATTTAGAAGGCTATGTGCATTGGCTGTCCACTACCGACGGCAGGCAGATGGGTCGTATACAAGTGACTGACGGCCCGATCGATGCCAAGCCTATCGTGGTAGATAATACCGTTTATGTTTATGCAAAAGACGGCACGCTTGCCGCTTTAAAAGTCCGATAAAAATATGTTACCTGTAATAGCCCTAGTAGGGCGGCCCAATGTGGGCAAGTCCACATTATTCAATTATTTAACCCGCAGTCGCGACGCTTTGGTTGCGGATTTTTCGGGATTAACCCGTGACAGACAATATGGTCGGGTAAAACTGGGCAATCGCCCCTGTTTGGTCGTCGATACCGGCGGTATAGCCGATGACGCCGAAGGCATAGAAAGCTTTGCCAGAAAGCAGGTACAGATAGCGCTGGAAGAGGCCGACATCGTGTTCTTCATGGTTGACGCTCGCGAAGGATTGAGCGCTTCCGACAAGGTGATTGCCGATACCCTGAGAAAACTGCAAAAGCCGGTTATATTGGTCACCAACAAGGTTGACGGCCTTGACGCCAATATGGCTGCATCGGACTTCTATTCGCTGGCGTTGGGCGAGCCGGTGCAGATCGCCGCTTCCCATGGCAAGGGCATACCCGAATTACTGGAAAAAGTTAACCAGCTGCTGCCGCCAAGCAAAGGCGAAGTCGAAGAGGCGCATAGCGGAATCGGCATCGCTGTGGTCGGACGGCCCAATGTCGGCAAATCGACGCTGGTCAACCGGCTGCTGGGTGAAGAACGGGTAATCGTATTCGATGAGCCGGGCACTACGCGCGACAGCATCTACATCCCTTTTGAACGCAACGGCAAGAAGTTCACCCTGATCGATACCGCAGGAATGCGCAGAAGATCGAAAATAGCCGAAACCATTGAAAAATTCAGCGTTATTAAATCGTTGCAGGCGATTGAAAAAGCCAATGTCGTTATTTACCTGATTGACGCGCAGGAAGGAATCACCGACCAGGATGCGCATTTATTAGGCTTGGTATTGGAAGCAGGACGGGCCTTGATCATCGGCCTGAACAAATGGGACGGCATCAGCGCCGACCAAAAGGCAACCATTCATCGACAACTCGATGTCAAACTGACCTTCCTTGAATTTGCCGAGAAACACCCGATTTCCGCACTGCATGGCAGTGGCGTCGGCAAAATGTTCGATGTCGTCCAGCAATTGTACGCGGCGGCAATGCTCGACATGTCCACGCCGGTGCTGACCCGTATCCTGAAGGAAGCCACCACCGCGCATCAGCCGCCGATTGTGAATAGCCGCCGCATCAAGCTGAAATACGCGCATCAAGGCGGCAGGAATCCGCCGATTGTGGTCATCCACGGTGTGCAAACCGACGCGCTGCCGGAATCTTACAAACGTTACTTGATCAACTATTACCGCGACAAAATGGGCTTGGTCGGAACGCCGATACGCTTGGTGTTCAAGTCGCCTGCCAATCCGTTCCACGGACAAAAGACCAAAGTAACCGAATGGCAGGTAAAGAAAAAGGAACGCTTGCTGAAGCGGGCAAAAACTAAGAAGAAGGATTGACCTAAAAAACCGTAATTTGTCGACGAAAAGCACAAAACAAATCAGGGCGTAGGCCGGAATAAGCCGGTTTGAGCGGCAGCGAAAACAGGCGTTTCCGGCAAACATCCTCCGATTTGCCGGAAACGCTACCTCGCGCTACGCTTGGGTAGCCTTATTCCGGCCTACGGCGGCTTGTGTATATCAACGAGAGCTGGTGCTTGAGAACCAACTCATGTGCTGTAGGATACCCTCCCATTGCGCAACTGTTTGTCATTAAACCAACACTACAGGAAACAATCATGGCTACCATCACATTTCAAGGCAAACCACTGAACACGTCCGGCGAACTGCCCGCAGTCGGCAGCGATGCACCGGCATTCACGCTGACCAGCCGCGAGTTAGTCGATGTCACCCTGGCAACCTATGCCGGTAAACGGAAAGTGCTGAACATCGTACCCAGCCTGGATACCCCAACTTGCGCTGCATCAACGCGCAAATTCAACCAGAAAGCCTCACATCTGGACAATACGGTTGTGCTGGCCGTTTCCGCCGACCTGCCTTTTGCCCAAAGCCGATTTTGCGAATCGGAAGACTTAACAGACGTCATTCCCCTGTCAACTTTTCGCTCCAGTTTCTCTGACGATTATGGCGTAACCATCACCGATACCTTCCTGCGTGGATTGACTGCCCGTGCCGTCGTCATTATCGATGAACATGACAAAGTGATCTACACGCAATTGGTCGGTGAACTTGTCAATGAACCGGATTATGAAAGCGCTTTGGCGGTGTTGTAAAACGGGTTTATCGTTTGTCCGCGTAGAGTCTTTCAATACAGGAGCTACTTTAATGATTGCGGATAATCAGAGGTAGCTCAAACATATGATCAATGAAGTTTTTTATAAGACAATCAATGCCTAATCGATCATTAGACACCGACAGGAAAAATATGCATAACTCAATGGTTACAACCGCGCTCACATTGCCAGGGTACAAAGTTGTTCGCAATCTTGGCGTCGTGCGTGGCATCACTGTTCGCTCTCGCTCAATCATCGGCAACTTCTTAGGTGGACTACAGTCGTTATTTGGTGGAAATATTACCATTTACACCAATCTATGCGAACAAGCTCGATCTGATACTTACCGACTGATGTGTGAGCACGCTAGAAAGCAAGGGGCAAATGCCATTATCTCGATGCGGTATGACGCAACTGAC
>DATBQC010001053.1:0-1945 GCA_036561065.1 Methylobacter sp.
TTCGTTAAGCTCAAAACTCTTTTTGAGGACGCATAAATAAACGTTTTCTTGAGCCAGTTGTACGTCGGGGAACTCTTCAAATGAGGGTTTTAAGGTGCATAACACTTGGGATTGGATATTTTGCAGTATCAGCATTTCGCTGGCCGCTAAAGAAATTTTCTTTTCAATATCGGCTAAGCCTTTTTGTACCCATGCGCCATCTGATAGCTTAAGCAATTCTTTGTGTATCAGGTTGATCAGCAAGTCTTCATAGGCTGTTTTGATATGTCCATTGAGATCGGACAAAATGTCCATGTTGCTGCGGGCATACTTCAACGTGGCCTGAAAGCGGATGTCCAGCGTCACCGCTATTGTGCAAAAACCGTCGTAAAGTTTAACCTGTTCGGTAACGCACCAGTTTTCAACCGGTATTGGATAAACAAGATGGTAAAAGCGCTTAACGAAACCTTCGGGGCGTAAGAACAGCTTCCAATAAGGGCCCATTTTGGTAAGGACGAGCTGGCGATCGGCGTCAAAAACGGGATCCCAAGCTTCCGAGACGGCGAGCTCATCGCCAGCCAAAGTGCCTTCAATAAACCATTGATCGATTTCAGTTCTGGAACTATGCGTCATTTGCTTGCCTGACAATGTTGGACTCGGCTTTTAACCGGGTAATCTTATCGCCCATTTTCTCGGCAATCAATGGATACAGATTAGGCGCAAATTCTACGGTTTTGTCGTCGATTTTTCTTAAGAATCCTCGGCTTAATAATAAGCCTACGGCAAACATTCTCGACCAGTCGTTGTAACGTTTTGCCCGTTCTATTTCGGTTTTCTCGATAGTCATTTCGAGTTCGTTGTTTTTATTGATTCGAAACTCGGTAAACTGCCTTAAGCATTCAAAAACCAGCTCTTCTTCCTCCGCGGTCAATGGGCCGGGGGCTGTGAATTCAAGGCGATATGACAGCAGTACGGTGAAAAATTCGACCATGCCCGCGCAAATAAAAGCGAACAGCGAAAAATCGGACCACATGGCGGCCGAGGGTTGAACAGGGGCTATGAATTGGTTGTAAGTCATCAATAACGGCGCTTCCGGCAAGGACTGGCCGATATTGCCGGAGAGCAGGTTGATCTTCAGTTGGACATTCTGGAAGTTCTCCAGCATCGAGGTGTAGGCGTTCTCAATATTGGTCGCGACATCCAGCGCATTGATGCTGACTTGCAGTTTTTGAATATCCTTGTCCAGCTCAGAAAAATCGTGATCGAATTTTACCTGCTGGTCTTTTTTCTCCAGATAAATCTGGTTGTAATGTTTCCAGAAAGGGCCTTCGCCGACTTGTTTCTTATAGCCTTCGACAATTTGCGCATGGGTTCCAAAATAGGCCTGCTGTACATCAAGCGTCGCTTTTTCCATGTCGGCGCGCTGCTGTTTTAAAACTTCGCCTTTAATGACTAAGACCCGGTCTACATACGACTTTACATCGGTTCTGATTAGATTCAAACGGTTAATGTGCAGGTTGTCCTGCTCGGAAATCTCATAAAACTTGAAATAAGAGAACGAAACCGAAGCGGTCAGTGCAACCAACAGAGAGCACAACACGGAAAAATAGCGCAGCCGGTTAGCTTGCCAATGCATGCCGGCGATTTCCAGAGAACAAATCACAATAATGGACTGGATCGCAATGGTAATGATCAGTGCAATCCAGGAGGTGATGAAATGAGATAAGCCGTAGTAGGTAGTAAAGCCTGAAGCGACACTTAACATTAATACGATGGGAATCGTCCATATCCTTAATAAGCCGACAAATAAGGTCTGGATACTGTTAATCAGGTAGCCTACGCCGGAAGCTCTTATTTTGGAGAATTCAGATTTTTTCATTTTAAGGTAACGGTGTTCAGGCTTGTTTCGTTGAAAGATTGACGACAATTTTTTTATCTTACCTCATCTTGCATGAATATCAGAACT
>DATBQC010001054.1:0-2754 GCA_036561065.1 Methylobacter sp.
AAAAACTGTAGGGGCAATCCCTTGTGGTTTCCCTCGGTAGGCTAAAGGCTAAAGGCTAAAGGCTAAAGGCTAAAGGGTAAAGGGTAAAGGCTAAAGGGTAAAGGCTAAAGGGTAAAGGCACCTGAGATTTCAGTCGGCGACTAATTGGATCTCGACGATTAGGGTGACCACGAATGGGGGCAACCACAAGGGATTGCCCCTACGATAGGATTAATGATCCCGCTGAATAATATAAAGCGACAAATCGCGTAATAAATCAGCTTCGCTGCCGAAAATACTCAAGTTGTCCAGCGCTTGCTCATGCAGCTCTTGAGCTTTTTGTTTAGCTCCGGCCAGACCCAATAGGGCAGGGTAGGTGGGTTTGTTATTGTCCTGGTCTTTGCCTTGGGTTTTGCCTAAAGTTGCGGTATCGCTTTCTTCGTCGAGTATGTCGTCCTTAACTTGGAACGATAAGCCGATGCACTTGGCGTAACTGTCCAGTTTTTTGGCAACATTGGGATCAATATCCGCTTTTGCCAGAGTCGCCATATTGACGCTGGCACGAATCAGTGCGCCGGTCTTGTGGATATGCATGTTTTCCAGCTCAGGCAGGGTCAGGCTGGTTCCTACCGATTCCAGGTCGATGGCCTGTCCTCCGACCATGCCTTGCGAGCCGCTGGCTTTGGTTAAAGCAACGATCATTTTCAAACGGCCTTCAGCGCTTGCGGTAATGCTTGGGTCGTTGGCCAGTATTTCAAAAGCCAAGGCCTGTAGTGCGTCGCCGGTTAAAATAGCGGTCGCTTCATCAAAAGCTTTATGACAGGTGGCTTTGCCGCGTCTGAGATCGTCATCGTCCATCGCCGGGAGATCGTCATGTATCAACGAATAAACGTGGATGAATTCAACGGCGCAAGCCGGGCCGTCTAATGCTTCGGGGGCTATGCCTAGCGCTTTTCCTGTGCAATAAGTCAGCATCGGGCGCATGCGTTTACCCCCATCCAGCACGCTGTAGCGCATTGCACGGTGCAGCTTTTGCGGCAGTATGTTTTCGTTGGGCAGGCGAGCGTCTAACGCTCTTTCCACACGATTTTGACAAAATTCAAGATAGTCTTTTAACGCATTACTCATCGGTAAATGGCTCCAGGGTTTGAGTGCCGTTTTTTTCAATTAGAATTTGAACTTTCTGCTCGGCCTCTTGCAGGGCTTTTTGACAGGTGCGGGTCAGGTTAACTCCGCGCTCAAATGACTTTAACGATTCTTCCAGGGAAATGTCGCCCTGTTCAAGTTGGCTTACCAACTGCTCAAGTTCGGCGAGTGAGTCTTCGAATAAAGTCGGGGTTTTCTTTTTCGGCATGAGATAAAAATATTTTTAATGGTACGATGTATAACTGAACCTTTGCATTATATATGAAATCGAATTGAGAGTGATTAGGAAGTATGAGTAACGAATATAACGCGTCGGCAATTGAGGTTTTAAGCGGACTGGAGCCGGTGCGAAAACGTCCCGGTATGTATACGGACACCACCCGGCCCAACCATCTGGTGCAGGAGGTCGTCGACAACAGCGTTGACGAGGCGATGGCGGGTCACGCAACATCAATTGACGTGGTCTTGTATAAAGACGGTTCGGTGCTGGTCAGCGATAATGGCCGGGGCATGCCGGTCGATATACATCCCGAACAGGGCATTCCCGGCGTCGAGGTGATTTTGACCCAGCTGCATGCGGGCGGCAAGTTCTCCAATAAAAACTACCAGTTTTCCGGTGGATTGCATGGTGTGGGTGTGTCTGTCGTGAACGCCTTGTCGGCAAAGTTGGAAATAGAAGTCAAAAGGAATGGCAAGATTTATCAAATGGAGTATGCCGATGGCGAAAAACAAACTGAGCTAACCGAGACCGGCACGGTCGGTAAGAATAATACCGGTACGGCTGTACGGTTCTGGCCGAATGAAAAATATTTCGATTCCAATAAAGTATCGGCCTTAAAGCTTAAGCATGTGTTGCGCGCCAAGGCCGTGTTATGTCCGGGCTTGAAAATATCTCTGAAAGTCGATCAAACCGACGAAGAGTATTTCTGGTGCTATCAGGACGGCCTGAAAGAATATTTGCTCGACCGTATCGGCGATATTGACTATAGCCCGGAACAGCCGTTTATGGGCAATATGGCCGCCAATCATGAAGCCGTTGAATGGGGTATCGTCTGGGCAATTGAAAATCCTGCGGAAGTGTTGGCCGAAAGTTACGTTAATCTGGTGCCGACCGCGCAAGGCGGAACCCACGTCAACGGCTTGCGGGCAGGCTTGACTGAAGCGATGCGCGAGTTTTGCGACATCAGGAATATCCTGCCGCGCGGCGTTAAAGTCGCTCCGGAAGATGTTTGGGAGAACTGTCATTTTGTGCTGTCGGTAAAACTGGAAGACCCGCAGTTTTCAGGACAAACCAAGGAACGACTCAGCTCCCGTGAATGTGTGGCTTTTGTGTCCGGTGTGGCTAAAGACGGTTTCAGTCTGTGGTTAAACCAGAACCCGGCAGAAGGCGAGAAAATTGCCGAGATTATTATTTCCAGCGCCCAAAAGCGGCTGCGTTCCAACAAAAAAATCATCCGCAAAAAAATCACCTCAGGCCCCGCACTGCCGGGTAAGCTGGCCGACTGTTCGGCGCAGGATTTATCCCGAACTGAATTGTTCCTGGTAGAAGGGGATTCTGCCGGCGGTTCGGCCAAACAAGCGAGGGAGCGGGATTTTCAGGCGATTATGCCGTTGCGAGGGAAAATTTTG
>DATBQC010001055.1:0-1846 GCA_036561065.1 Methylobacter sp.
CATTTTGACTTTATTTTTTGTCGCAATGTCCTGATTTACTTTGATCGTGAAACCAAGACATTACTTGCTCAACGATATGCTCAAATGCTGTCCAGCAGGTCATGGTTGTTTATAGGACATTCAGAATCATTAAACCAACTATCAAATGAGTTTGAGTTGGTTGCATGTACCAGTTACAGGAAAAATACATAAATTCTCATGAACGCTAGTATGGATATTGGTCGACCCTCCATCGACGGTTTTGAACACATTAACCGGTATGTGGATAAAGAGCGTGGCGTGATTGCCGCAAAAATTTTGCCCGGTGAATATTATGTAACTCAAGAAGATGAATTGATTACAACAGTGTTAGGTTCTTGTATATCAGCCTGTATTCGGGACAAAGTGTCAGGTTTGGGTGGCATGAACCATTTTATGTTGCCGGAAACTACAGCCGATAAGCTAAAACATGGCAATGAAGCGGTTGTCGGCAATGCGACCCGCTATGGAAATTATGCCATGGAGCATTTAATTAATACTATTTTGATGAATGGCGGCAAAAGAAAGAATTTGGAAGTCAAGGTGTTTGGCGGCGGTAAAATCATTCCAACCTTAACTGATGTTGGCCTTAAAAACATTGACTTTATTTTGGATTATATTGATACCGAAGGCTTACCGTTATTATCCCAGGATCTGGGCGATATTTATCCCAGGAAAATAATATATTTCCCTAAAACAGGGAAAGTCGGGATGAAAAAGATCGAGCATTTGCATAACGATACAATTGTAAGAAGAGAGCGGCAGTACTTTAACGATATTAAAAATGCGCCTGTTGAGGGTGATGTTGAGCTTTTTTAAGAGTATGCAATGAGCAAAATACGTGTATTGATTATTGATGATTCATTGTTAATCAGGAAGGTGCTGACTGAGATTTTAAATTCGTCTGCGGATATTGAAGTCGTTGGCGCCGCAGAAGATCCTCTTATTGCCAGGGAAATGATTAAAGAATTAAATCCGGATGTGCTGACCTTGGACATCGAAATGCCGCGTATGGACGGAATAACGTTCCTGCGTAACTTGATGCGCTTGAGACCGATGCCTGTCGTGATGATTTCAGCGCTCACCGAAAGCAATGCTGAGGTTACCTTAACTGCTCTGGAATTGGGTGCAGTCGATTTTATAGCTAAACCGACTATTGATGTGGAAAATGCATTGAATGACTATGCCGAGGATATAATTGCCAAGGTGAAAGTGGCTTCACAAGCTAATATTAGAAGACTTGAGCAGTGATATAAAAATCAAAAGCTCTGGAGGAAAAACGTTAAATTTGTGTGGATGTCAGGATGTAAAGCATTCGGAATGTAACGTAAAGCGGTAGCAATTTAATATTAAAAATGCACCTATTGAGGGTGTGACGATGGACTTCTTTTAGAGTGGGTTTATGGGTAAGATACGTGTATTGGTTATTGATGATTCTGCATTAATCAGGAAAATACTGACTGAAGTTTTAAGTTCGTCACCCGATATTGAGGTAGTCGGTGCAGCAGCAGATCCTCTTATTGCCAGGGAGATGATTAAGCAATTAAATCCAGACGTATTGACGCTGGATATTGAAATGCCGCACATGGACGGGATCACTTTCTTGAGCAACCTGATGCGCTTAAGGCCGACTCCGGTTGTGATGATCTCGACACTGACTGAACACGGTGCAGAAGCGACTTTAAATGCTTTAGCGCTAGGAGCTGTCGATTTCATTGCCAAGCCCAAAGTTGATGTTGTCAATACGCTGAATGAGTACGCCGAGGAAATTATTTCCAAGGTTATCGTTGCGGCGCAAGCAAAAGTAGGCAATGTTTACAATAAAGCG
>DATBQC010001056.1:0-3527 GCA_036561065.1 Methylobacter sp.
GTCCTCATAAAGCCTTCATTAATTTTACGACGCAGAATATCCTGGACAAAACGCCTTTGCACCTTCCTAAAGACCGGATTGTTGTTGAAGTACTCGAAAATGTTGAAATTGACTCAAGAATCGTCGCCAACTTAAAAGAACTATCAAAGCTGGGCTACCTTATTGCCTTGGATGACTTTGTCTTTTCTGAGGAATGGACACCGCTGGTGGAATTTGCCGACATTATCAAGCTGGATATTATGGAAATGGGCGAATCCAAAACACGAGAGCTGATTAAACAGCTCCAGCCCTACAAGGTACAACTGCTCGCAGAAAAAGTAGAAACATACTCCGAATATCAATACCTCCTTGAATTGGGCTGCGATTATTTCCAGGGGTTCTTTTTCAACAAACCCAATGTAGTTTCCGGTAAACGCGTAAGCGTCAATCAAACAGCAGCCATCCAATTGTTAAACACCATTAACAACCCCGATGTTGAATTTGAAGACCTATCCAAGATCATATCTCTGGATGTCGGGCTCAGCTATAAACTGCTGCACTATATCAATTCCGCGTTTTTCGCCCTGCCCAATAAAGTCTCATCTATTAACCACGCCATTTCCTATCTGGGGTTAAAGGAAATACGACGGTGGATAAACATATTGACGCTGGCATCCTTATCCAACAAGCCGGAGGCCGTTATGCAAAATGCATTGATCCGCGGCAAAATGTGTGAAGAATTAGCAGGCATGAGTGGCGATAAATCAGACAATTTTTTCCTGATTGGTATCTTATCCAATCTGGATAGTTTACTGGACATGCCGTTGAATGAAGCGCTCGACCAATTGCCTTTGGCTGATAACATTGTTTCCGCCATATTGCACAAAGAAGGGCTGGGTGGCGAAGCGCTTAAATGTGTTATCAGTTATGAACATTGGGATATTTCATCAATATCATTTAGGGATATTGACCAATCCATCATTGGCGATTCTTATATTAAAAGCATAAACTGGGCTAAAGACGTTATGGGCAATATCAATTAACTATGCCGTTAAATACAATCACCAATCAAACTATCGCCCTTGCCGGCATTGCCCAAGCTGCGGCGCTGGTTCAACAACTGGCGACAACCGGCACTGCCGATTCAGCGGCTCTTGAGGCCAGCATTGGCAGTCTTTTTGTAAGCGATGAGCATGGCGTAGAAAATGTCTTCGGTGGCTTATCAGGTCTTAAACTGGGCATTGAACAACTTAACGAGCAGATGACCGGCCTCAAGATCGCCAATCCCGAACAGGCGCGCTATGCCGCCTCGCTGGTTTTCCTGGAAAATCAATTATCCAAGCAACAGACCATGCTTAAAACCATTTTTGCGGGAATTGATCGCGCCCAGGCTCAGACGGAACATTTTGGTCTGCTGCACGAAAATGTACTGGCTAATCTCGGCGACATATATCACACCACCATCAGCACTATGCAACCGAGAATCATGGTCAACGGTGAGCAGGAATATTTATCCAAACCCGACGTCGTCAATAAAGTGCGCGCCTGCCTGTTGGCCGGGATACGTTCGGCCATTCTCTGGAAACAATGCGGCGGCACCCGCTGGAAATTCCTGTTCTATCGCAAAAAAATCCAGGCCGAATTACAAATCCTGCTGAAAAAGCTTTAGCCATACCATGACCACCCTCATCGAAGCAGAGCACCTAACCCGTTACTACGGCAAGCATTGCGCCGTTAACGATGTCAGCTTCACCCTAGCCAAAGGCGAAGTGCTCGGTTTTTTGGGTGCCAACGGTGCGGGCAAAACCACCACCATGCAGATGCTGTGCGGCAATCTCGCGCCCAGCGCCGGGCAAATTAAAATCAACGGTTTCGACCTGCTGGATCAGCCCAAAGCCGCCAAACTGAGCCTGGGCTACCTTCCCGATACGCCGCCGCTGTATAAAGAATTAACCGTGCAGGAATTCCTGCTGTATTGCGCAGGACTGCACGGCATTGCCAAAAGCGCCGTCGCTGCCGCCATCAACCGGGCTCAAGAGCGTTGCGGTTTAACCGATGTCGCCAACCGGCTGATCGCCAATCTGTCCAAAGGCTTTCAGCAACGGGTCGGTATTGCCCAAGCCATTTTACATAACCCTGAAGTTATCGTGCTGGATGAGCCGACGGTCGGCCTTGATCCGATTCAAATCAGGGAAATCCGCGCTTTAATCAGGGAACTGGGACAGGATCACGGCGTCATCCTGTCTACCCACATCCTGACCGAAGTGCAGGAGTCCTGCACTCATGTACAAATCATTGACCAGGGACAACTGATCCTGAACGAAACCATAGCCGGACTTAACCGGCAAATGGATAGCGGCACCCTGCAAGTCGCGACGAGGCTTGCGCCCGACATTAACAGCTTATTGACCATCCCCGGAGTCAGCTCCATCGAAAATATTGCAGCAAATCGGATCAAAATTCACCACAGCGTAACCGCCAACCCCGCCGAACAAATTGCCGAACAGATCATTGCCGCAGGATGGGGACTACAGGAATTGACGCCGGTAAAAAGATCGATGGAAGATATTTTTATCAGCCTAACCAAAGAGCATCGCGAGTTATGAAACTTCTCATTACCAATGCGAAATACTGGTCAACAAGTGATTAATAATCTTTTATTCACCACGAAGGCACGAAGAACACGAAGAAATAAAACTTCGTGTTCTTCGTGCCTTCGTGGTGAGAATCTTTTAAGTTTTTTGTAAGTTCCCTATTATTACCATGATTTTAACGATTGCTTCCCGCGAATTCAGAACCCTGTTTTTATCGCCGATGGCCTGGACAATACTAGCCATCCTGCAATTCATCCTGGCGTTCTTGTTTTTAACCCAAGTTGAAGCCTTCACCACGCTACAGCCCAAATTGGCTTCCATTGAAGGCGCGCCCGGCTTGACCGACATTATCGTGCCGCCATTATTCGGCAACGCAGGCATTATCCTTTTGCTGGTCACACCGTTGTTAACCATGCGCCTGATCTGCGAAGAGCGCCGTAACAAGACCTTGTCGCTACTGCTGTCCGCGCCCGTTTCCAATACCGACATCATACTCGGCAAGTATTTGGGCATACTCGGGCTGATGCTGCTGATCATTGCGCTGATCACCTTGATGCCGTTGTCTTTGCTAGCAGGCGCCGAGCTGGACTTCGGCAAACTATTCGCCAATATCCTTGGCCTGTTGCTGCTGATCAATGCGTTTGCCGCAACCGGCTTGTTTATGTCCTGCATCGCCGGACACCCCACCGTTGCCGCGATGGGCACTTTCGGCATGTTACTGCTGCTGTGGATTTTGGACTGGTCCGTCGGAATGAACGATCAACGCAGCGAAGTGTTTGAATACCTGTCTATCCTCAGGCATTTCCAGAATATCCAAAGCGGCCTGATCAGCACCGTCGATGTCTGTTATTTTTTGCTGTTTACCGCCACCTTCATCGCGCTGAGCATCCGCAGCCTCGATAACGACCGGTTGCAAAAATGAAAATATCGCCGCATAAACACCAGCAAATCCGC
>DATBQC010001057.1:0-6406 GCA_036561065.1 Methylobacter sp.
ACTAGGAGCGTTGTTTACATTGCTGATATTTTTAACAGGGCGATTGTTAAATTATCCAATTACACACAAAATACCCGCATCATTAGGCAACGAGAGAATCTTATTGCAGCCCTGAGTTATTAATTACCTGCACAATATAACGCATGAATACTGACAACATTACCGAAGTAAAAAATTACCTGCTTAAGCTGCAAGACCAAATCTGCGCGGCGCTGGAATCTGTCGAGCCTGATGCCCGGTTTATTGAGGACCTTTGGGATCGGGCAGAAGGTGGCGGCGGCAGAACCCGAGTCTTGGCCAATGGTCGGGTTATTGAGCAGGGAGGCGTGAATTTTTCTCATGTGTCCGGTTTTAACCTGCCCCCTTCGGCAACGGCCAAGCGCCCGGAACTTGCAGACCGGCAGTTTCAGGCAATGGGCGTGTCGTTGGTTATTCACCCCAATAACCCTTACGTGCCGACCTCACACGCCAATGTGCGGTTTTTAATCGCGGAAAAACCGGGTGAACCAAGTATCTGGTGGTTCGGCGGCGGCTTCGATTTGACGCCGTTTTATCCGTTTAAAGAGGATGTGCTGCATTGGCATCAAACCGCCAGAGCCGCCTGCCAGCCTTTCGGCGATGACGTTTATCCTACTTACAAAAAATGGTGCGACGAATATTTTTTCCTCAAACACAGAAATGAAACTCGTGGCGTAGGCGGACTGTTTTTTGACGATTTGAACGAGTGGGGCTTTGATAAGTCTTTTGCTTTTATGCAAAGCGTCGGCAATCATTATATTGAGGCTTATCTTCCTATAATTCAAAAACGTAAGGACACCGTTTTTGGCGAGAGGGAACGCGATTTCCAGTTGTACCGCCGGGGGCGATATGTCGAATTTAATCTGGTTTATGACCGAGGCACGTTGTTCGGTTTGCAATCCGGCGGGCGGACCGAATCCATCTTAATGTCCATGCCACCCGTAGCGCACTGGAAATACAACTGGCAACCTGAGCCGGGCAGTGCTGAAGCCGTGCTTTATGATCACTACTTAAAGCCGCAAAACTGGCTGGGTGATTGATGGTCAATTAAATATGGCATATAAATTAAAGAATTTTTACCACGAAGACACGAACGACTGCATGGATGCAGGAGGTAGAGTAACGCATGGAGCAGTTACCGAGGACACGAAGTTTTTACGTTGTTTTTTCTTCGTGTCCTTCGTGCCTTCGTGGTGATATGTTTATACTTCCTGCCGAATCATTAGAACTTGCCTGAGACTAAATTGAAACCTATAATCGAGCATTTTTTTAATGGGCGGCAGATTGCGGCCTATTTATCATTAAATTTATAGACAGAACAATGACTAGCCACATTATGCCGACCTATGGACGCTTGCCGATTACCTTTGAACGGGGCGAGGGTGCATGGTTGTTTGATCAAAACAATAATCGCTACCTGGATGCGGTATCCGGCATAGCGGTGTGCAGCTTGGGTCATGCTCATCCTGCCGTGCATCAAGCCATCTGCAAGCAAAGCGAGAAGTTGGTGCATACATCAAACCTATATGGCATCGCCGTTCAGGAACAGTTGGCCGACAAGTTGACCGAAAAAAGCGGCATGGATAACGTGTTTTTTTGCAATTCCGGTGCGGAAGCCAATGAAGCGGCGATCAAATTGGCGCGTAAATACGGTCACGAACAAGGCATAGACAATCCGGCGATTATCGTCATGGAAAAAAGTTTTCATGGACGCACGTTGGCAACGTTAAGTGCAACCGGTAACGCCAAAATCCAACAAGGCTTTGAACCACTGGTTGAAGGCTTTGTCCGCGTGCCTTACAACGACATTAACGCCATTGAACAAGCGATTGAGCGGCATAATAATATCGTCGCCGTTTTGGTTGAACCGATACAAGGGGAGGGTGGTGTCAACATTCCCTCTGCCGATTATCTTAACCAAATACGCAGCTTATGCGATAAGCATAACCTGTTGATGATGCTCGATGAAATCCAGACCGGCGTAGGCCGTACCGGTAAGTTTCTGGCCTTCCAGCACAACGGGATACTGCCTGATGTGTGCACATTGGCTAAAGCATTGGGCAACGGCGTACCGATCGGTGCCTGTCTTGCCCGAGGCAAAGCGGCCAAGGTGTTTACCGCCGGCAATCACGGTTCCACTTTCGGCGGCAATCCGTTGGCTTGTAGCGCGGCTTTGGCTGTATTGGCGACGCTGGATGCCGAAAATCTGGTCGAGCAGGCTGCGCAAAAAGGCGATGCGATCAGTTTGGCGTTTAAGGAACGGTTAGATGGCAATGCGCATGTTGTCGATATTCGGCACAAAGGCATGATGATCGGTATCGAACTTGATAGCCCGTGCACTGAGTTAGTGCAGGCCGCGCTGCAAAATAACTTGTTAATTAATGTTACCAGCGAAAAAACTATCCGTTTGCTGCCACCGTTAATTATCGATGAACAACAAATCACTCAACTCGTAGAAACCTTATCGACGCTTATTTGTAAGCATACTGACACCTATGAATCCTAGACATTTCATTAGCCTGCTTGACTTATCCGGCGACGAATTTCGTCGTTTGATTAACAGAGGCATCGTCCTAAAAAATAACCGCGATCCTGATTACCAGCCGTTAAAAGGCCAGGTGTTGGCGATGATTTTTGAAAAATCCTCGACGCGCACTCGCATTTCATTCGAATCCGGCATGAGCCACTTCGGCGGCAGCGCGTTGTTTTTATCGCCCAGGGATACTCAGCTGGGCCGGGGAGAACCTCTGCAAGACAGCGCCAGAGTTATCTCCAGCATGGTTGACGGCATCATGCTCAGAACCGATAAGCACGAAACGGTGACCACATTCGCCCAATATTCAACTGTTCCGGTTATCAATGGTTTGACCGATTTGCAACATCCCTGTCAGTTGCTGGCAGACATGCAGACTTATTTTGAACATCGAGGCGACATTCAAGGTAAAACCGTAACCTGGATCGGCGACGGCAATAATATGTGCCATTCTTATATCCATGCGGCAATGGTGCTGGATTTTACGTTGAACATCGCTTGCCCGGAAGCTTATCAGCCTATGAAAGACATAGTCGAAGCGGCAGGTGATCGCGTCCGGTTTTTTGATATGCCAGTAGCCGCAGCCCAAAATTCGGATTTGGTCGTTACCGATGTTTGGGCCAGTATGGGCCAGGAAGAAGAACAAAAACAACGCGAAATTGCGTTTAAAGATTATCAGGTCAACGCCGAGGTCATGAAAGCGGCAAACAGCGATGCATTGTTCATGCATTGTTTGCCCGCTCATCGCGGCGAGGAAGTCAGCGCTGACGTGATAGATGGCGCGCAAAGCGTTATCTTCGATGAAGCTGAAAATCGCCTGCATGCACAAAAAGCACTGCTGGAATTTCTCCTGTGCAAAAAATCACGTTAGAATTCACCTTACTAAACGATCAACTATAGAGATTCAAGTGAAAAAAATACTCAGCTCGTTTTTTATCCTACTGGTAACTTTCGGTTCAGCGCAGGCTGAAATTGTTTATGTTACCGATACTCTGAATTTATCGCTCAGGAGCGAAGAAAATAACACCAGTAAGGTTGTGAAATTGCTCCCGACCGGCACCCCGCTTACGGTCATAGAAGAAAATAAAAGCACCGGTTTTTTGCACGTGCGTATGAATGACGGCACAGAAGGCTACATGCCGATCCGCAATACCATGAAGGAGCCGCCCAGCCACGCTCAACTGGAGGCTGCGAACAAAAATCTGGCCGTGATGCAGTCTGAAAATGCCACGCTCAAGGCTGAGTTAGCCACAATCAAGGAATCGATCACCCCCGGCACGACTTTGGAACAGTCCTTGGCTAAAGAAAGGGATCAGTTAGATAGGGAACTTACTGAATTGAAAAAAACCGCTGCCAGCACCGTGGAATTAAAAAACCAGCGTGATGAACTTCAAGAACGCGTAGTTAATGTTGAACGGGAATTGCAGCAATTCAAGCTTGAAAATCAAGCCCTGCAAGATACGGCTAATCAAGACTGGTTTTTATACGGCGGGCTGCTTGCTCTGATCGGTGTAATTTTAGGCTTTATCTTGCCTAAACTCAGCTGGCGTCGCAGCCGTAGCAGCTGGGATTCGTATTAAATTAGTAGGGCTAAAGGCTAAAAAGCCCGGTTCCTTCGCCTTTCGCCCTTAGCCTTTAATTTTAATTATGAGTGACAAAAGCACCCGCACTTTCTCCTCCCTGGTCGTTGACGGCATGGAGCGCGCACCGAGCCGCGCGATGCTGCACGCCGTCGGTTTCAGCAATGATGATTTCAGAAAGCCGCAAATAGGCATTGCTTCGACCTGGAGCATGGTCACGCCGTGCAATATGCATATCAATAAGCTGGCCGATGCCGCAGCGGTTGGCGTCAATAATGCCGACGGCAAAGCCGTTATCTTTAATACTATCACCATTTCCGACGGCATTTCGATGGGCACGGAAGGCATGAAATATTCGCTGGTATCCCGCGAAGTGATTGCCGACTCGATTGAAACCGTGGTCGGTTGCCAGGGTTTTGACGGTGTCGTCGCAATCGGCGGCTGCGACAAGAACATGCCCGGTTGTATGATGGCTTTAGCGCGTTTAAACCGTCCGGCTGTGTTTGTTTACGGCGGAACGATTATGCCCGGTTGTCACAAAGACAAGAAACTGGATGTGGTTTCCGTATTCGAAGCGGTAGGAGCCAGAGCCAATAACCAGATCGACGACGCCGAATTGGCCGAAATCGAAGCCAAAGCCATTCCAGGTCCGGGTTCTTGCGGCGGCATGTATACAGCCAACACCATGGCCTCAGCCATTGAAGCGCTGGGTATGAGCTTGCCGAACAGTTCCGCACAGGCCGCTATTTCAGACGACAAACGCCTGGATTGCGAACGCGCCGGTGCTGTCGTTTTGGAGCTGTTGAAAAAAGACATCAAGCCCCGCGACATCATGACTAAAGCTGCGTTCGAGAATGCCATTACCGTAGTCATCGCGCTCGGCGGCTCGACCAATGCGGTATTGCATATCCTGGCGATGGCCAACGCAACCGGCGTGGATATTACCCTGGATGACTTCACCCGCATCGGAAAATATGTGCCCATGCTGGCCGACTTAAAGCCCAGCGGCCGTTATTTGATGACCGAATTGATCGAAATCGGCGGCATCCAGCCGTTGATGAAAACGCTGTTGGACAAGGGTTTACTGCACGGCGACTGCTTAACTGTGACCGGCCTTACGCTGGCTGAAAATTTGGCCGATGTAAAGTCGTATCCTGAAGATCAGGAAGTGATCCACTCGCTGGATAAACCGATCAAGAAAGACAGCCATTTGGTCGTGTTATACGGCAATCTGGCTGCAGGCGGCGCAGTTGCCAAAATCACCGGCAAAGAAGGGCTGGTGTTTACCGGCACAGCTAAAGTATTCGAAGCTGAAGAGCAGGCGCTGCAAAGCATTTTGAACGGCGACATCGTCAAAGGCGATGTGATTGTCATCCGCTACGAAGGTCCCAAAGGCGGCCCCGGCATGCGGGAAATGCTGTCTCCGACCTCGGCGGTTATGGGCAAAGGCTTGGGCAAGGAAGTGGCATTAATTACCGACGGCCGTTTTTCCGGCGGTACCCACGGTTTCGTGGTTGGGCACATCACGCCTGAAGCCTATGTCGGCGGCGCGCTGGCGATAGTCGAAAATGGCGACACCATCACCATCGACGCGGAAACCAACGAACTGAAACTGCATGTTAACGAACATGAAATCGCCCGTCGCCTGGAAAAGTGGACGCAACCTGCACCGCGTTACACCCGTGGCGTGTTGGCGAAATATGCCAAGTTGGTGAGTTCTGCTTCGTTAGGCGCGGTAACCGATAATTTGGATTGATGTAGGGTACGCTGTGCGTACCTTTTGTGTTAATTGCAAATTCCAGTTTCCATTGCTTACACAAGTATTTTAAAGCGCGTCATCCCGGCAGGGATTGCCGGGATCCAGAAGCCATGGATGGAGATACCGAAACAGACAACAAGTATCACTATGGGAATTGCTCCGTAAAATCAGGCGTTCACATCCCTGTGCTCTGGGTTCCGGCAATCCCTGCCGGAATGACGACTTAGGACACACTTGTGTAAATGATGAGAGAGTAGAACTTCAGCTTGAAAACTAATAAAGAACAGTCAGATGATTGAAGCCAAACTGGCAACCAAAAACGACTTGATCGAACTTGAAAGCAACTTACGCAGGGATATGCGTGAGCTGGAATACAGGATTATCATCAAGCTAGGTGGTCTGATGGCAGTATCAATTGCAGTTGTCGCGACGTTGGTTAAATTGCTCTAAGTTTGTAACTCGAACGATGCGCTTCGTACCTCAGCACATCCTACGTCACTAAAAGTGTAAAATTCA
>DATBQC010001058.1:0-3026 GCA_036561065.1 Methylobacter sp.
TAAAACAAGTCCTATCGGTACGACTACCTAGCTATCGACGCCTGTTTTCGCAAGTTACATATCTATTTATCAGATATTTTTATCGAATAATATCGTTTCTTTATTGGTTACCTGCTGCTCTAAACTATCTTCCAGCAATACATTTGACGGGAGGACAGGCACATGCCGGTATTAAAAAAAGCAGACTCGCTCAAGACCAGCCTTGAACGAGAGATGAATTCGAGTTTTCAGCAGCATAGCCCGTTCGTTACTCGCTCCATTCAACTGAACCATGCTTATTATCGCCAGTTTCAAATAGAGCCGACGCTGTATCAGTGCTTTTTTGAGCACTCGTCGGATGCGATGTTAATTGCCGATGCGGATTGCAAAATCCTGCATGTCAATCCGGCTTTTGTCGCGATTACCGGCTATTCACTTGAAGAATCCGTCGGGCAAACGCCTCATTTGCTCTCGTCGGGCGTGCACAGCGAATCGTTTTATGATCAGCTTTGGGAATCTCTTAACCAAAAAGGCTACTGGCGGGGCGAGTTAGTCAATAAGCATAAAAACGGCGAGTTATTTTCAATTTGGCAACGGATTAATGTCATTGAAGATGATAACCGGCAGGTGCTTTATTACATTTCTTCGTTTAGCGATATTTCGATCATCAAGAATACCGAGCGGAAATTATGGCAAATGGCGCACCTTGATTCCTTGTCCGGTCTTGCCAATCGCGCGTTATTTGAACAACGGTTACTGCAAGAGATTTTCGCGGCCAAGCGTTCCGGGCAATTCGGGGCGGTTATTTTCCTGGATCTGGACGATTTTAAAAAAATCAATGACAGCTTAGGCCATAAATACGGCGATAAGGTATTGCAGGAAGTCGCCAAACGCTTACAAACCATTTTACGCACCGAAGATACCGTGGCGCGATTAGGCGGCGATGAATTTATTATTTTACTCTCAGGGTTGACGCATAATCTGGGTGATGCGGAAAGAATGGCCGGCAGCGTGGCTCAAAAAGTACTGGCTGCACTGCTTCAGGTTTACCTTATCGACGGTCAGGAACTGCAAATATCCGCAAGCCTGGGGATCACTCTTTTTTCCACAGCATTCGATGAAAGCACCGAAAAACTGCTTAGCCAAGCGGATATTGCCATGTATGCGGCGAAAACCGAAGGCAAAAGCACCTACAGTTTTTATCATCCCGACATGCTGGAACAGGCCAACAAACGTTTAAGCATTGAAAATGAATTACGCTTTGCATTACAGAACGACCAGATCATCTTATTTTATCAACCGCAGTATGACTCGGCGCATCAGTTACTCGGGTTTGAAGCGTTAGTCCGCTGGCAACATCCCGAAAAGGGCATGATTTCTCCGGCTGATTTCCTGCCGATTGCCGAAGAAACGGGCATCATCATCGAGCTGGGCGAGCGCCTTTTATACCTGGCTTGCCGGCAGCTTGCCGCCTGGCACTCGCAGGGTTTCGAAGTGCCGCACTTGGCAATCAATATCAGTCCCATGCAATTTAATCATTCTAATTTTGTCGACTCAGTCATCTCTGCGCTGGAATTGACCGGTGTTAATCCCTGCGCGGTCATGCTGGAAATTACTGAAAGTCTGATCATTAAAGACATTAAGGAGGTCATCGAAAAAATGTGGCTGTTGAAACAACGGGGGCTTCGTTTTTCAATCGATGATTTCGGCACCGGCTATTCCTCACTGGCTTATTTGCAGCGCATGCCCATCGACCAGTTAAAAATTGATCGCTCTTTTGTGCAGGACATTACCCGCAATGAGAATGATGCTGCGCTTGTTAATGCGATTATCGCGATGGCCGGCAGTCTCAAGCTGGACATTATTGCCGAAGGCGTCGAAACCTTTGAACAGGTTGATTATCTGGTTGGTTGCGGTTGTAACGCTTTTCAGGGCTATTGGTTTAGTAGGCCGCTGCCCGGCGCTGAAGTTTTATCGAAATTGGATAAAGGTTAATACACCCTAGAAAAGGAAACGACATCATGTCTAAGAGCATCGCCAGACGGCATCAGTTAACGATCAAAGCACGGTTCATACTGATTTTGGGCACATTGGTTATTGGGTTTTCCCTGTTCGGCATTGCAACCTTCAAAGCCATGACCACACTTAATGTTAATGGCCCGGTTTATCAGCGTATTGTGCAGGGCAAGGATGTTATTGCCGATGTCCTGCCTCCGCCGGAATACATCATCGAATCCTATATGGTTGCGCTGCAACTGACTGTTGCCGAGGACTTTTATGATCTGAAGACTCAAGCGTTGGTATCGCGATTTAAAAAATTGAAATCGGCCTACGATGCCCGTCATAGCTTTTGGTTAACTCAGCTGTTGGATCAGGAACTCCATGACTTATTGCTTGAGCGTTCTTACCGGCCGGCACAAGCTTTTTATGCTGAGGCCGAACAGAAATTTCTGCCTGCGATCCAGGCGGGTGATCGCGACGGCGCGCTCGCCAGTTTTCAAGACATGCGTCGCTCTTATGACGAACACCGTGTAGTCATTGATGAGGTGTTGCGCTATACAACGGCACGCAACGCCGAGGATGAAAAGCAAGCGCAGGTTATGAACAATCGATACAACATCGGCTTGCTAAGCATTTTCTCGTTCAGTGTGGCAATGGCGATAATATTGACCGTACTGGTCAGTCGCGGCATTTTACGCTCGCTCAAAACCGTCCAACAAGTAGCGGGAGCCATTGCAGAGGGCGACCTGAATTCAAGCATTGATATTGATCAAAGGGATGAGATTGGGGAGCTGTTGCGCTCTATGAAAACCATGCAGCAGCAATTGCTGGCGCGCATAACGGCAGACCGTAAAGCGGCGGACGAAACGCTGCGCGTCAAGATTGCGCTGGATAATGTCAGTACCGGCGTCATGATTGCCGATAACGACCGCAACATCATTTACGTCAATAAATCGGTGATCAATATTCTCCATAAGGCCGAGGCGGAGATTAGTCGGCAACTGTCAAAATTCTCTGTCGATAACTTGGTCGGTGCCAACATGGAT
>DATBQC010001059.1:0-25747 GCA_036561065.1 Methylobacter sp.
GGAAAAAATGAGGTAATCCAGCTTTTTTGCGCCCCTCTGTTTTCCGGCATCATCATCTTTTTGCCTTAACTTTTGTTCGCAATAATTTGCAACACGCAAAGCGGAAGTTGAGCAACCCGTATCAATCAAGATAGCTTTCTCGATTGTCTCGCCATTCTTCAGCACAATCAAAGTAGCGTCGCCCTGGCCCACATCGATATGATGGATACGTAATTTATAAGCCATACCTCCCCCTCAGCACTTGATGATGTAGTTAACCGCGAAATAAGGCTGCATGTTGTTGTGGGGTTGGCCGCCGCCGGTATCAAAGGTTTTAGCTCCTACGATTTGGCACATTAAATTCAGTTCATCGCCACCTACACGATTAATTTGCCAGCCGATAGAACTATCCGTTTGATGAGCGTGCTTTGGCATTTCAGCTTCGGTAAGCGTGTGTTGAAATTCACCATTGGCATCGTTCAAATTAAAATGCTTTTTAAAATGCCTGTCATCTTCTAGCCGGCCTGTCCCTACTAACGTTCTTCCGCATAAATTCGGGGTGTTCGCGCCGCCCACGACGGCTATTAATTCGGAAAATGCTGCCGGTATCGGGCTACCGTCACAAAGCAGCCATCCCTCTGGAGGATTAGCGCAGGCGATACAGCTGGCATCGACAGCCTGGGAACAGCCGTACGCAAAGCCTGAATACGGCTTGCCGTCTTTATCAATAATGAACCCTAGTCGCCCTTCATTTATTCCATGCACTATCCAGTGATTAAATAGATCAAAAGGAGCAGGAGGAGGTGAAGGGCACTGTTTTCCTGAGAAAAAATTCCAGGCTTGCATATCGGCGGCATATTTTGCTTCCGCAGCTTGATCAGTCTGATGTATCCCTTTTAGATCATCCACATTTGCATTTGCATAAGCCTCCACATCAAATGCACCTATCTTAAATATTTCTCCAGCATAGGCGATGATGCTGCCGACCGGCATTACCGGGCCGGTTTTGTCCCGGATGCGGCCGCCTAAAACCTGCAAGTCGGCATCTATCGTCGTTGCATTCAATGTAGTTGCGCCGGATACGTTGAGGGAACTAGACAATGCAGTTGCGCCGGATACGTTGAGGGAACTTGACAAGGTAGTCGCCCCTGATACAGATAAACCGCCTTCGAGAATTTGCAAATCGGCGTTTTTTACTTTCACGGGATGATTGGTGTCGCCATACAAATTCAAGCCTTTACTCTCTTCTATAGATACAGGGGGAACTGTCGCCTGACCTGTCGTTTCGGGGAGGCTCGATAAAAAATCAATCCTGGAGCCTTTACCTAGCTGCCCTTTGCTAGAAGCGCACCCCAACTCCAACTCAGTCTTTGCCTTGATTACAGGCACCTGGAAGTCGGTGTCCCAATAGCCGGGCAGGTTGCGTATGCTGACCCCCAGCATCACCACGCCGTCATCTCCCGATATTTGAATAGTGGAAAAGTCGAATACGTAAATTACTAGACTGGTTGACGAGAACTTGACGGTAAATTGCACCCGACCATTCCCATCATCAACCCCTTTGTCGGTAGTAAACTTTACAATTTCCGACGTTACCAAAGAGTACGCGTTGACTTCTGTAAGGTTCCCGAAGTGGACTAACTCGGATGCTGCGTCGGCATAGGGAAAAGAAAACACGATCTCCGTATTCGATCCGAACGCTAGGGGAACCCTGCCGATGGTTTCAAGGTAAATCTTGAGGTTATTATTTTGATCTTGCCACAAAGTATTTGCGCCAGACACCCCAAAAAACATCGGCGCATAGCTATGCCCCTGATGATTGATGATGTCGACATGCGCGGTGCGGGAAAACGAAAACGGATTTGCAACTCCACCCAACATTAAATTGTCGAACAAAAATTCGATTTTGGTACTACGTGAGCCAACTCCGGCGGCGGCAGATAGGCCATTAAGGGTGAAACTTAAGCCGGTAAAGTTGGGTATATCTTGATTAAATAAACAATACCAGATGTATGCGCCATCAGAATACCTGATGACCGGCCCATTTACCGTAACTGGATTGTTGCTGACCGCGCCGGCAAGCGCTGTTTGTAATAAAGTTGAGAAGGCGCTTATGGTTTTATTACTTAAAGTCCCCGGCCGGAAAACAAGCGCAAAATTGTATTGTTCTTGGTTCGGCACTATGGCTGCCTTTGCAGGCACTATCGTTGCCTGTATTCCGTCGGGGACTGGGCTTGGTAACTGTATGTCGGCAAAAAGCCCCGATTGATCGGCTAATTGCCGGTGGGTAAACTCCTGATAGATTTCGCTGCTGCTAAGGCGACGCTTCCACAGTTTTACCGCTCCAATATTGCCATTAAAGAACTGAATGGGCTTGTTGGCGCGCCCATTATTACCTATGCCTAATTTGTTGGCCGAAGTGGCATTGCCGGATAAGGTGTAAGTGAATGAAGGGCCTTGGGCAACACCATCGACATATAGTTGCGCGCCGTTGGTTAGCTTTGATTCAAATGCCAAAGCGAGGTGGTGCCATTGACCATCGTTAATAGCAAACGTACCCTTTTGTTCGTTATTAGTCCAATTATACGAGCGTAAGACACCGTTATATACAAACAGTCCGATAGACCATTCCTTTACAAAAATCGCCTGAAAATCCGGCGTAGCCTTGGCTGAAGTTTGTATCCACGCCTCCAAAGTAAAAGCGGGAGGCGGGCTACCCGGCGAAACCACATCGCCGAGGGTAATATTTGGAGGGATATTAATAGCAACTACATTTGGAGTGCTGTTAAACCGATAATCATGTGCTTTATCGGCGAATTCGACATCGCCAATAGTGAGCATTGAAGGAGGCTTGGAAATTCCGGCTAACTTAAAATTCTGTTTATCGTTTTGCGTAATGCTTACGTTAATTTGTTGCTCTGGCTTGGCGGCATCAACCGTATCGGTAATGTAGATGATGGCAAGATCATTCTCTTGGAACTGGTTTTGCAGGGCGACATTAAAGGGGAATGCGCTGTTAAAGGTTTGTGTTCCGGCTGGTGGGCTCTGGTCTGACATAAATATATTCCTTAGTTATTTTTATCGGTATTTTTCGGGACTAACTTTAGCCAGCCTTCGATAAGTTCTGAAGCTGAATGTTCATGCTTGGCGCTGCCGTCATCGCCCACCTTGCGGGTTCCATAAAAACGATCCCACCACTGCCAGTCGTATCCTTCTATGGCGGGCAAATCCAGTGCGATATTGGCGCTGTTTTGTTTTATCGGTTGCAGTAGGGGCGAGCTATAAAACCACATGCCCAGTTTTTTCATCGCCGCTAGATAGTGTTGGGGGGGAAGCGAGATCGCCTTGGTGGGCATCAAGCCGCTGGTCGCATGCACCAGCCCTCGGGGGTCGATCAGCATTGTCATGTTTAGCGGCTCGTCTTCCGGGGATAGCCATTGGGTTTGATAATTGCTCCCGAAAAAGGGATCAATAGCTCCATCGTTAACATCATCGCTCGTTGTTTCAGGGGCCTCGAACTTGCCGCTAAGTCCCCCCTCTTTGCTCTCCGTCCAATATCCAACCAGCCCGTCGTTCAGTTGATGATGCTCCCCCAAGCGGAATGGCAGGCGCATTTTTGTCCAGCTTCTTTTGTAACGCGATTCATGTGTCCACAGCCTACCAGTATCGCAGTTGTCCAAATCGGTTAGTAAAGCGGGCCAGCTTTGCTCTAATGCGGGAAGTCCTTTTAGCTCAAATGAAACTCTGGTCCGCACAACCGCCATGGGTCTGCCCATTAAGATGGCTTTGCTGTCGTACAAGTTGGCGCTTGCGGGCGCGACGTTATTGAGGCCGGTTTGGGTGGCGGTGAGGAAGTAATTCCAGTTGTTGGCTCTTTCGTTAAACGTGTTCACTAGCCAGGAAACGATCTTGCTCAAGTACGGATTGGATATATTGGTGTCGATATTCGGTGTTTGGTTCGCCCAGGGCAGAATGTTCCATTGTGCATGGTCGTCAATATAACCGAGAGGACTGCCGTCCGCCGCGAATACGGCAAGCGTTTGGTCCAGGTAATTTGCCATCAGCCAGCCGCAAACGGGAGAGGTATCGGGATGATCGTTGGTTTCCGCGCTATACGCCTGGTCTTCATAAGCATTTTCCTCAGCGGAAATAGGAAGTGCGGAAAGCCACCTGAAATTCAACCGGGCAGGTTGGGCCAGACGCGGCCTGAGAAAAACGTCTTCCTTGTCATTACGCAAGGTTTCGGCGGCTATCGGCGAGGTATGCTCCATGTCGATATCATGAGCTATCCCGAAGTTGTCTATCAGGGAAAGCCGGTTTATGGTTATTTTTCCACAACGTAGGGGATTGAAATCAAAAGCTGTAATGGGCGAGGAGTCGCGATTGTTTTGAACGTATTCTTTTACGTTACGGGTGAAATTTTTACCGTCTTCAAAGCCAATCGGTTCGTCTATGGGTAACTGCGATACTTTTTTCTTCATAATGCAGGCTTGGTTAAAACCGTTTAATGCTTGCGAAATGACTTTTTTGCCGAGCAACGAATGATAGGCTGCCCAAGCTGTTTTTAACGGGTTGGTTGGATAATCATCCGTGCCTAGGGTCTTCGTTATGTCGGACGGAACAAGTAATTCGAACGCGGAAGACCAGTCTGTGGCGGTAAGAAAATCATCAATTATTTTTGATCCGGTAAATGCTATTTTTTCCTGTTTGAGCGCGTTGGTAAAAAAGGACTTTATGTTGTGGAGCATTGCGCGTCTTGCATGGCTGCTCATAATCGCGCTGCCGGAAAAAACCGAGAGCTTGCCTTCCGTGTAATTGTCTGCAATTGCGAAATCGGGGCCGAATTGATCGAGCTCGAAATTTTTATTAATGCCATCCTCATCGAACGCGCCGTCGCTTTGCTCTAACCGTGTGTCAAACAAGTCGACTTCCCAGTCGAGGATGAAAGGGTTCCATATCTGGGTTGAAAGTGAATATGAATTAGAGCAGGAACACTGAGTAAGAATGTCACCTAGACTCTGCGTGGAAATACTTGCCGCCAACTCCAGGCTTGACGATTTCAGGGAACAACTAAGGTATCGCTCTTCCGCTGAGTTCTCGTCATTATTATCGGAAGTGTCTAAATCCAGGCCGGAGATCATTATGACCGGATGAGTGGGTTCCCAGTATCTTGGCCCCGCCACTTGAGAAAGTGCCAAGCGAGGTTGATTCACATTGCGTTTGCCGTTCTCCGCAGTTAACGAAGCATTTGCCGCAATCCAGGCGGAAGAAAGTGTATTCGCCAAATCGTCGACTCCGGCAGGTGTAGGCGTAGGTTGAAAGCCTGTATCCGCGTCGCCGTACGTTATCTGTCCCGTTTTGGAAATCTTATCGTTCAATTCAGGGAGCGAATGGTTTTCAATGAAATACCTGATGCGATCCGGGTCGGGAAATTGCCCTCGTCCCTCAAGCGGGGGATAGGCGGCATGCATGTATTTATACCAATCGAGGTAGAGCTGCGCTCTTAAATCGGCTATCTGATGTGAGTCATTGTCGAAAGCGTATTGGGCAAGATTAAGCTGATGCAACAGGTTTGCCAGTTCCGGCGGTAATTCGGGAAGCGCGGGTGCATTGGCATCTGTAGCCGCGCCTTTTGAGTTTGGGGGTTGTGAAATAATCTTCCAGGTATGCCCTGAATGCGATGACCTGAATCCTTTTTCGTGCCGCGCTTCGAGAAATTTCGGGCCGGTATCTGTTATCAGGTGGTCGAGTTTTGAAAATAACAGGATCGACTCCAACTGATCTTCAATGGCCTGTTTCTCGGCGGAGTTTATTTCATTTGCCAGCAAGGCCGACAAGGCTTCGGTTCCCGTATTGCCGATGGAGATTTTTAAATCCGGTTTCGCAGTATTATTCTCACCATTGACCTTCATTTCCCCGTAAAAAACAGTTCGGGGTATGGCTGATGAAGATGGAGTCGTATCGGTGCTGATTTCCAGTTTGAATAAGTTTTGAAGTTGAGCGTTTATTTGCTCAGATGTAGCAGTTGGACTCTTTTCAAGAATTTTTGCGATAGCTTGATTCAACAAATCATCTTCCTGATCGGCATTCCATCCTAAAACGGTATATTTTAAATTTGCCGAAGGAGTTCCCTCTTTATCATAAAAACCGAATACGCCCATACAGTTTGGATAAAAAGAGGAAAAGTTCATATCCCCATATCCGACAACGGTTAATGGAGTATTGTTGTTCAAAGATTTAAAGGTATCTTTTATCGGTCTTCCATCACTGAGCGGAGTGGTTCTTCCCATATATCGATAGGGTTGCCCCTGACTAAAAGGGATGATACAGGTAGGCACATCCGGTTGAGCATCCTAGGGATGAACATAATCGCTTTCTATAACCCATTGTCGGGTTTGGGTGCCATCAGTGCTTTTAGTGATTAACCATCTGTTGGGCGCGGCGGGGAGTTTTCCGGCAGTGGGTAACTTCGAATTTTCGGGTATTTGCTGCCCCAGATAATGCGGCAAAATAAAATGCAGGTGAACGCCGGCGGGTAATAAAATATTTTGACTTTCAAAGGGCTGATGGACTATTCCATCAGCCACAAATGGGTTGTCAGCATTTATGTCTTTAGTGCCGTCATTCCAAGGGAGTTTTGTAAAATCGGCCAAAGGGGAGGCCGCCATGCAGCTCGATTCAAGGTATTTTGCTTCAATACGAACGGGAACGATTAGGTAGTTTTTATTCATATTGGCATTATTTAAGATTTACTGCTAACAGCAGTTTATTGATACGGCAGGAATAAAAATCACATCCCATTCGGATTGAGATTGTCGAAGGATTTAATCAGCGCTTATCCTAGATAATCATCTAACCTGCCTCTCCTGTCAGTTCCTAAGTCCCGACGCTAGAGTACTCGATATTACTGACAAATGCTGACAATTATCAATTCTCCAAGACCAGTATCCAACGCCAAACAAATAGCCCTTGTCCCTTCGCTCCCCGAATCGGGAAACCTCCGGACATAGGAAGCTGGTCATATAGCAGCCGAATAAGCCGGAAACGCTACCCTTATTGTTTTCTATTTAACAGGGGCACTTTCCGCCAGAAATCCTTCCAACCGAGAGGCTTTGCAGTGGACTATCCGCTGGCTGCCGGTGAAAACTCGCGACCCCGGATTGCTCCAATGCTGCCTATGCCACCAATGCGTACAGACAACTTCCTGGACCGGACTTTACCCGTACTGTTACTGCGAACGGTTAAGTCTTGTATTTTGCACAATACAAGACTCCGTATTTTGTGGATCCCGTATTTCTCGATGGCCTTGCTTTGCTCCTGCTTATATCGGCACACGGAGTACGATAACGTACTCCGTGTATTTCTATCCGTTATTGCTACTTGAGCGTGCTCGCTGGGGTGGGAGTGGGGGCTGGGAAAACGATTTGATTAACCGAAACTCTACCATAAGAAGGCAATTTCTGAGTTTTGATCGTATCTTTTACCGTGCTGGGGTTCGCGCCGGTAACGGTTCCATTTATTAGATTAATCGTATACGGACTGCCATTCACCAATGCTGTAATAGAGGGAGTGGTATATGTATACACCAGCAGATTTTTTAATTGAACGCCATTAACAGTTATGTTGGTGCCTGGCGCTGTACTGATCTGAGGTCTTATATAATAGGTCTTCGTCGATCCTGACGCCCATGGACCCAAAGTAATTGTATAGGGACCTGTTCCATTGTATATAACAGTCCCATCCATCTTTGATGGTACTTCCGGATTTGTGCTATTCGGAACTGGCGGAGTAGGCTGCTCATCGTTGCTGAAACCGTAAGCCATGCCCATCGTCGCGCCACCGGCACTCTGCACTGCACTGGGCGGTTGAACGAAGAAAGGAATTCCCCGCGTATTCGAAGCCGTGTGCATGAACTGGGAAAACAGATTCTGGGAGATGTCAGGATATGTTGCTGATGTTTGTGTTGGATACCAGTTGGTTTCGAGATTCCAACACTGCCAAGTAGGCGTAGACGACGGGCATTGCATTAACGCTACCCCATGATTCATGGCCTGGGTCATGATCAATCCTAATCTTGCGACCTGCGCATTATAGGCGCCTACCCCATAGTTAGTGGTGGCGGCAGGTAATAGCGATTGCTCCCCTCCTTGTATTGCCACTAAGTTCGAATACTCGTTGTTAGCCGTAGACGCGAAAACGCCGGCACCGCTGAAAACCTGATTCCCGCTGCTGGCAATGCTGCCTGCCGGGCAGCCGGTAATAGCACCGCTAGCACATCCATCAGCATACCCGATAGGACTAAAAATGTAAGCGACATACCCAGAACTTTGTCCGACAAATTTTATTGCCTGTACCGTAGGGCAGCCGGTGCCGGTGCTATTGCAAGGATAAGTCATCGATAAGGCCGTACCGGTAAAAGTGTCTTGCGGTGCGCCACCTTGTGCGCCCCCATTATTAAGGGTAATCGCAGGAGATTCTGTAGCCCATAGCGTAGTAATGATGCTATCAAAAGCCGTGGCAAGTTTGCTGCTTTGTGCTTTTGTAGAATTAGAAGCTAGGAAACCTCCGGGGTTAAGTAAAGAAGTGTAGTTTCCGTAAGGGCTGATCAGATCCAGATACGCGCAAGCAGGGGCGTGAGGGTTAGTCTTGCAACCGCCAGAACCAGCAAGTTTATTCATGTAAGCGGCATAGACGGCATTATCGCTAAAGCTGACGCTGCTCATAGCGTTTGAGCTGAACGTATTTCCTATAGTATTTGGACCGCTTGTTACGTTTGCTTGAATAGTCACCGGAAACGAAAACAAGTCAACTTGAGAGACATCAATAGTACCGTTTGAAGGTCCCGGGCCAATTTCGCCGTATGCGTAGATAGGCACTCCCTTATTAGGTTGGCCTATATTCGTTTGGGTGATACCTTGGATACCATAAGTACCGGGGGTGCCTGCAGGACTAGTTGTAGATGGCGGGGTATAGGTATACGAGAAATTTGTTGTACCAAAAATGCCATTCGTGCCGGGTGACGTAGCCGAAGTGGTGCCATTATTACACGTAGGATAACTACCTGTATCGTCAGCAAAGAAATATACACGGGCGCTCAGCGTAGATTGGGTTGAATCGATAACCGCCTGGCTTATTTGGCCTGTTCCGCTCCCCAGCTGATAGCAAGGAATTTGACCATTTGCTTGTTGCGGCAAGGGAAGCCATGTTCCGTCTGAGTTCAAATAATATCCTGGGGATGAGGACCAACCGACCACATAGATTTTATGGGCGCTAGGCAGACCGGTTTGGTCTTGGAGTGTAAAAGTTGCGGTGGCGGCAACGGCGCTCGCTGAATAGTGAAATAAAGCGACCAGCATCAAGAGCGCGCTTGATAGCGTTCCAATAAGCCTCCTCATCGATTTGAGGGGAGTGCTTATTTGCGGAAAGTTTAATTTTATTTTCATAGTTACCTCGTATGGTTATTCCTGATTGAGATCAAGTAATGGCAAAAATGGGGGGCAAGTCTTGCAAAATCACAAGCAACATGGCTCGCTTTTTCAAGGCGACTTTGCAATATCTGATAGCCACTTTCATTCATTGCCGATTGTAGATTACTCGATTCAAACGATCTATTGCTGACAAATGCTGACCTTCATCAAATATTCAATACACACAGTAGCTGTTTTGAGAACATGACAGATGACGAGACAGACATGCATAAGGTCAAGCATAGTTCTCGAAAAACATCTTCAATTTTGTTTGGCGCTGTTAATCCGGCAGACTCTTAAAGATATAGATAGCCCCTGGCAATGGCTACCGGTAACCATAACGGTAGGTGTGCGTAGATATACTCCGGCTCCGCTGTTCTCTTCTTAGCAATTATCTCTACCAGCTGAGCGATACTTGCATCATTACCCGCACTCTGTTCGTGTCCGTTCAGTCCTTTTAGAAAGCCGTATTGCCATGAAGCAAGGTTGTGGATCGACAGGTGGTAGTTGCTTCGGCTCACTGCTATATAGGATGGTGATCGGTCGGCTAGCGGCATTTTCTCTAGCCCATTATTACCGCTACGTATTGCTTGATAGTAATCCGGCAGGTTGTGGAATGAACTCATCAAGCCCAAAGTTGCGGGTGTTTTAGGGTGTAACTGCTTTAGTGTTTCTATGCAGCAGTAGTCCGGCTCCTGTTGTGGATAGCCCTCCAGTCCTTTCGCCCGCATGGCATTTACCCGTAGCCGCTCCAGCCTCGCCAGCTCTATCGGGAGGCGGTAGTTGGCTTGCTGTGCTTCACTGAGTTGCGAGATATCCGGGCAGCTGTTTTGCAAGTAGTCGGGAAATCGCTCTCCCAGCTGGAACAGGCTATACGAGCCTGATGGGGTGGCGTCAAGGTATTCCAAGGCAAAGCGTTCAAACAATGCTTCTCCAAGGAAACTTTTTAATACGGGGTAATCAGCCCGTAGGCAGTCAAGAAGTCGCGCTTTATAGCCGTATTGGTAGATGGCGAGGGAATGCTCGGGACTGAGATAAGCGGTCGGCAGCAGCTGGCTATTGGTGAGCGACTTTTCTTTCCCGCTATTTAAGCCGGTTATGGAAGCAAGCATTTGTTCTTGAAGTTGCTGCAGCGGTTGTTTCATCGCTCCTCCTGCAACATAAAGTCTAATGGTGTCGAGAGTACGAGCCCGCCATCACCAGGGGCGGTTTCCGCTTCACCTGATAAAGGCGGCAATTCTCCCTGAGCTGCCCGCCGCGCCTTATCCAACTCGCACAGTAGCTCTGGAAAAGGTGGAATATTGGCATCCCACTCCAACAGTGTCGATACCTCCCCGGTTAATTGGAGTAGGTTTGCGTAAAGTTGCCAGACGCTGTCAAGAACGGGGCGGTCATGGGTGTCAATGATATGTGTGCCGCAATGTGTAGGCCCGGCAAGATGAATCTGCACGACCCGCTCGTGGGCAATGTTTTGAATATAGTGTTCCGCATCAAAGCCCAAATTGAATGCGGAAACATAGACGTTGTTGACATCCAACAGCAATCCGGCACCGGTGGCACGGGTCAGCTCATTCAGAAATTCCCACTCGGGAATATCCGATTCGGCGTAGTGGAGATAGCTGCTGGGATTTTCCAGTATTAACGGACGACCCAAGCGCTCCTGCACATGGTGAACTTTGGAAATTACATGACGCAGGCTCTCTTGGTGGAGCGGCATCGGCAACAAATCGTGACTGTTAATGCCATTGATACCTGTCCAACAAAGATGGTCGGATACCCATACCGGCGGAATCTCTTCGGTTAGCTGTTTCAGGCGTTGCAGATAGACCTCATCCACCGGGTCGCTGCTGCCGATTGAAAGCGAGACTCCATGAAAAACGACGGGATAGCGCTCAGCGATACGGCGTAACACTGAGCGGCCATGGCCGTGATCGTCCATGTAGTTTTCACTAATTACTTCAAACCAGTCCGGCGCTTGTGTCTGCCCAATAATCTCTCGCGGAGCGAGGCATAGTGCATCCTGATAGTGGCAGTTGCGCAGCCCCACCCCGAAGCCGAGATTGGGGAGACCCAAGGCGTTTCTTGCATCCCGCGGCGAAGAATTCGCGGCGGGATGGCTTTTACTTATCGATACCAACGCACTTACTCTGACTAGCTGGGTGGTAACACTATGCGCAGGTTGTTGGGGGCAGGTTTTGCAGGCGGTTGGGCAGATGGCAATTGAGCGACAAATACCTCCCAAGCGGTATCGTAAACAGACCTGCCCTCCGCGCCCGAAACCGGCGTGCTATTGACTGTCACCGGACCGGCGGCGCTATGAAAAACCTGTGCATCAGGAATAGGGGCGCCACAGCCGCCATCACCGGCCTTTGTGTTGAAATCGGGGAGTGTTTCGGAAGGCGGGTAACCACAGCCGCCTTGATTTTTACAACTATTGGCCCCTGAGCAAGTATGAGGCACCGCATTGGCGCAGTTATTCAAGCCTGGGTTTTTCGGATCCAGACCCTGACAGGCATGACCTTCGTTGGGGAGAATATCGACTGGCTTGACTACAGCAAATTCCGGTACGCCTCCCGTAGCCCAGATGGTGGCAACACGGGTATAGAGCGCCTGCATTGCTGCGGTGGGGAAAGTTGCAGTGGAATTTGCCCAGGCCCCTTCCATGGCGACCAGTATATTGCTATAGCTATGACTGAGGGCTTCATTTATTTGCCCTGCGGTGCTGGGATCATTCATTGCACTGGCTCTGGCAGTTGCGCCGGCAAGTTCGCTAGGCGTAGCAACAGAGGGGTCAACCAACAGATCCTCTGCTGTCCATGGGTTTTTTCTATCAGCGATCCATTGCGGCCAGGTTTGAACCTCATCAATCCACGAGCGTACCAAGGCGAAACGATCATAGTGGCTCTGTTTATCCCAGTGCGAGCGCACGGCTGCATCGTCTTTTCCACGATCCTTAGCGACTTTTTCGTCTGCCGGGACAAAGCGGTTGGGTACGGTCGAACTGACTATTGCCCCCTCGCCCTGATCAATAATTGCAGTAATGATTTCCTTAGCGGTTTTACGAGCCTCTTTTTTCGTTTGTCCCGCAGGGAAGGTGACATGGAATTTAGGGTACTCTTTATCAGGGTGACCAGCCGATTTAGATTTAAAGTTGAATAGATCGACCTGAATCGAATTTGGGTCGTAGATGTTATCCCACAAGGTCGTTCCGTCGTTGTACTTAATATCGAAATAGGCTTCGATGCAATAGTACAGGTGGCCTATAGCGCCAAATGTTGCGGGGATTGTCGCTTTGCCGTCGTTGCCTGTCGGAAACGGTACCGACGGACGGGTATGAGAATCGGCGTTTGCTTCCCAATCGGGCATCTCTATCGCCAGAAACAGCTTTATCTGATTCAGATCTAATGGACCTAATTTCACCTCTACATCTTCATAACCTTGCACATTTTTCAGGTCGCCAATGCAGGGGATGGTAGAGCCGAAACTGGTATAGTCAAGTGCCGGAAACTTTGGGGCAAGACCTACCGCTGTACACAGGTTGCTTGCCAGCTGGAGATGCAGCATCTCTTGAATATAAACGCTGAAAATCGCATTATAGGTATACTGATTTGGGTTGCTTAGGTTGGAATTAGGGCGTACTCCAGGCCATAAATTCGGGCCCTGGGTAGGTGCAGGGTATAAGCCCCTAATGGAATAGAGGGCCGTCATATACAACGGGATAGTAAACAACTCCACCTCTGCGGCAAGTTGTACCAATTGATGGACGGCTGCTCGATCAGTTGGCAAGTTAACTACGTCCCGGCATTCTTTTGAAGCAGACATAAATTCTCCTTTATTTGTTTATTATTGGTCCCAACTCAATGGGTATTTACAGCGGAACGGCGCTGCCCCGGTTTTCTATTTCCGAACGAAAATGGCGTCGGCTTTTGTCTTTTTCATGGTTATGCTTTAGTCAGGGTGTTGGCGTCGACGTGCAGGAAGGGTGTCATTATTCCGTTGATTAGCAGATTCATGCCGATGGTCTGCGTGTACTGGAGCTGTATCGAACCATTGCTGAGGAACTCGACATACCAAGTCGTTTTGAGTGAGCTGACGCTCGCATGATGTTGCGCAAACAACACATTGCTGATACCGCCGCCTATTGCAGAATCAGTGCTAAGATCGAATCTGATATATTGTTCAACGGTGATGCCGCTGTCGGCCAGTCCTTGCAGTTGTTCTGCCAGTACCGTATTCGGGTCTTTGACTGTCGGATCGGTAAAAGGCAATACTTTGCGATCAGATTGCGGAAATTGAGGACTACCTTGAGACTCTATAGCCTGACCCACCAACAAAAGGGAATTTCCGTGAGGCACCGAAGTTTGCTTGACGTATTGTCGGCTGGCGGGTTGTACCGGCAGCGGACCGGAAGGTTGCAAATTGTCAGGGCCATAGGGGCCGTTTAGCTGCGGAACGATGGATCGGTATAGCCATGCGCCGTTTTCGGCATGGATTAGCGTATCCTGAGGGGAGTTTGCATTTGCCGGCGCGGGGTTGTTGGCGATAAAGACCCGTTGTTCATAAAATAAGAGATTGTTGTTCTGAGTAAATGTGCCGCCCCGATTGGGCGCGCCACCGGCGATCGGTGCAAAAGTGATTTCCTCGTAATAGGGGAAGTTTTTAAGGATGTAGCCCCCGGTCGCACCCGCTTGCGGAAGGGGCATGACGTTGAATCCGGTTGCTTCCGCGCCTTTGGGGCTGTTCCAAGTGCCTTGTAGATAGGTGAGTAAGCCGATATCCTCGTTGGGCTGTTGAATGGGATCGCGAACGAGGGGCGTAGTGATGTCCGGCTGTATAGTCATAGTTTTTTTCCTTATAGTTTTTGGTAAATACAGAGCAGAAAAGCAAAGCGGGTCTGGTTTTGCAGAATCATGTATAGGTATCCAGTTCCCCGACCAATCCTAACGGCAGGGTACACATTTCATGCGACCTATTGCTGACAAATGCTGACAATCATCAAGTCTCCAAGACCAGTAATTCAGCCCCGAACAAGTACCCATGCCCCTTCACTCCCCGAATCGGGAAGCCCTCATCAGGCCCATAAGAAGCCAGTTTGCGGCGCAGGCGGCTGATCAGCGCTTCGAGTCGGCGTTCGTCGTAGTGCCAGAAATCCTGGCCTAAGGCTTCGATGAGCATCTTGCGGCTGACCAGATTTTCGTTCGCGTTGGCGGCGGCATTCAGGACGCAGCATTCGTTATGCGATAGCAGGATCGGTTCGCCGCCGGGGGGGATCAATTCCAGCTGCGATAGATTAAGCAGCCAGTGCGATTGTTCATTGCTGTTAAGTCTTTCGGGTTTCGCTCTGATAGGGGGTGGGATTGGTCGTTCATGCCCATTCGGCAAGGGCGGTGCAGACATTTCAACGCCGTGTGTTGTCAACCAAGCGCTTAGGTTTTCACCGTTGAGCACTGTTGTCGCGGTAAAGTCAGTAAGATGAAGGTTGGAAGGGATGCCTTCCAACAGATAAGCATTGTGATCAAGGATAGCGATGAGGATCATGGCGAGATGACCTCAATGGCGTCGGTCGCCTGATCGGCGTGCAGAATAAAGCAAAACATAGTGACTCCCCTCTGTTGGAACCCGTTTGATGCTGTTGGTAATTCTCGTCTGATAAAACGACTGATAAGGCTTAGTCATCGCTTATTTGCGGATACCTATAATTAATGGGGCGGAATTGTTCCGTGCCCCATTTGCTTTTTCAGGCTCTGATTATTTTCGCCTTGTAGTTCGAAGCGTTATATCTCCACTGGGGAAGAGAGCATCTACGAGACAACATGGTCTTTGTATTGAACCTGTTCGAACAACCTGCACCAATTTCTATAGCCTTGGTTAAGCCGCCAGTGCAGCGCTACGCTTGCTTTGTAGTGTGTATTGGCGAATTTGCAAGTCGGTATGGTGACGGATCTTAGTTATTGAAGTTATTGTTCGTCATCAACCAACGATTGTAAGCGGCAGAAAGTGTAAAAACTTTAGGGAATCTCTAACAATAAATTACCCGCTTGATTCGGCGGATTTGTTATGAACTTAATTTATAAGCAAAAAACGAGGTGTCGCAATGAGTAGACCTGTTTTAAATATCGGGTCTGGATTTTGGTTGGTGATTACTTGGTTTTTAAGGCGAGGGCATTGTTGAGTAGTGAATGAGGCTAATGGTAGCGGGAGTGCAAGTTTCGCCTCGGCAATTTCTCCTGCATATATATTTATAAAGCGCCTGTACTACGGTTGTCAGTAGCTTCCACGCTTAACGATGCAAAAGCAAGTTAATGGAAGTGAGGATTTACATTCCTACGCGGCCATTAAACGCATGCGACAAGGTGCCGCTGTCGGTAAATTCCAGCTCGCCGCCCATAGGTACGCCGTGGGCGATACGGCTGGCCGGTACTTGGTGTTTCCTGGCCAGCTCGCCGATGAAATAGGCGGTGGCTTCGCCTTCAACTGTGGAGTTGGTCGCCAGTATCAGTTCCTTGATACGGCCTGTCGCCATCTGTTGTTCCAGCTGATCGAGGACGAGTTCGTCGGGGCCTATGCCGTCCAGCGGCGATAAGCGCCCGTGCAGCACAAAATAGCGGCCTTTGAATACCGTGGCCTGATCGACGATCCAGACATCGGCGGGACTTTCCACGATGCAGATGATGGAATCGTCTCTTGAGTTGTCGGCGCAGATTTCGCAAACGTCGCCTTCGGTCAAGGTGCGGCATTGCCTGCAATGGCCCATTTCTTCAATTGCGCGCAGCAGCGTTTTGGCGAGCATATTGGCGCCGTTGCGGTCGCGCTGGAGCAGGTGAAATGCCATGCGCTGGGCGGTCTTTGGGCCAACGCCGGGCAGGCAGCATAAATTCTGGATCAATTGCCCTAATAGACCTTTTCTGTGCATCTTAGAATGGCAGCTGGAATCCGGGAGGCAAGGGCATTCCTGACGTGACATCCGCCATTTTTTCTTTCTTCATCTTGGCGACTTTGTTGACCGCATCGTTGATGGCTGCTGCAACCAAGTCTTCCAGCATGTCCTTGTCATCGCCCAGCAGGGAAGGGTCGATGGTGACCTTTCTGGCTTCGCGCTTGCCGGTCATCAATATGGTTACCAGGCCGCCGCCGGATTCGCCCATGACCTGCATGGCGTTCAGCTCTTCCTGAGCTTTCTTGAAGTCTTCCTGCATTTTCTGGGCTTGTTGCATGATGTTGCCGAGTGCGTTTTTCATTTGCGTCTCTCTATTCTCGTTAGATGGGTTCTATGGTACCGGGCATAACCCTGGCGCCCAAGTGTTCTTTTAAAGCCTGGACATTTTCGTCTGAATTAATTGCGTCAACTGCCGCCTGCTGCTTGTCTTCGCGTGCCTTGGTCAATTGCACGGCGGGTGTGGCGACCGTGGTTTTTTCGGTGGTGATGATCAGTTTTAAAGGGGCTTTGCGATAAGCCTGCAGTGCTTTTTGCAGGTTTTCTTCAGTGCGGGTGCTGCGCAGTTGTTTATGCCCTGGATCCAATATCAGGGTGCAGACGGTGTCGTCAATATTTTCCAGTACGCAATTATGAGCCAGCTCGCGGGTTAAACCGCTGATCTTCATGGCGGCAACCATTTCCATCCAATTGGAATCGTAGGTTTGCACAACGGTTTCTGAAGGGCTTTTTTCAGCGACGACAGCGGGTTGTTCCGTTACCGTCGGCTTGTAAGCGGGTTGCGTTTGCGTACCGATAATGGGTTGGCGAACTTGAGTTGGTTTAATCGGCGTGGAAGCTGTGCCGGTCGGCCTGAAAGTCAGCATGCGCAGCATGACCATTTCAAAACCGCTACGCGGATCGGGTGCCAAATCCAGGTCGCGTTGTCCTACCAAGCCTATCTGGTAATAAAGCTGCACGTCTTCGGGGGTAAGCTTGGACGCCAATGCCGCAATCATATCCACATCAAAATCATGATCGATAGCACTAGGTATTTGTTGCAGCAAGGCGATGCGATGCAGGACTTGCAAAATCTGTTGCAATACATCGCTAAAGTCCGGGGTTAAATTAGCTATCTCGTTTATTTTGTCGAGTATAGCCGCTGCATCGCCCTCGGCCAGAGCCGTTAATATGTCCTCAACAGGTTGCTGCGCTACCGTGCCCAGCATCGCGTTGACGTCTTCGGTGCCGACCTTGCCGTTGCCGTAAACAATGGCCTGATCCAACAGACTTAAGCCGTCGCGCATACTGCCGTCGGCGGCGCGCGATAATAATTTTAACGCGCCTGATTCGGCTTCAATATGTTCCTGTTGAAGGATGAATTCCATCTGGGTGAAGATCTGTCCGGGCAGCAAACGCTTGAGGTTAAATTGCAAGCAGCGGGACAAAACGGTGACGGGGATTTTATGGGGATCGGTGGTGGCCAGCAGGAATTTTACATGCGCGGGCGGCTCTTCCAGCGTTTTCAGCAGGGCATTGAAACTGTGCCCGGACAGCATATGTACTTCGTCGATCAAATAGACTTTGTAGCGGCCGTGATTGGGCGCGTATTGCGCGTTATCGAGCAAGTCGCGAGTATCTTCGACCTTGGTGCGCGATGCCGCATCAACCTCGATTAAATCCAGAAATCGTCCTTCATCCAGATCGCGGCACACGCTGCACTCGCCGCAAGGATTGAAATCCTGGAGGTTTTCGCAATTGATAGCTTTGGCTAAAATTCGGGCGATGGTGGTTTTGCCTACGCCGCGCGTTCCGGTAAATAAATAGGCGTGATGAAGCCGATCATGTTGCAAAGCGTTCATTAACGATTTGACGACATGCTCTTGTCCGACAACTTCTGTGAAATTATGGGGACGCCATTTTCTGGCGAGAACCTGATAATTCATGGCAGGCTCGAAAAGGTAAGTAGTGTTTGGGTGGCGATCATGCCAGCCACATCCCGGCACACGAATCTGCTGCTACCGTTGCTCCCTTCCGGGCCTGGCGGGGTTTACAGCGTATCGTTGCGAGAGGACCGACACGATCACCATTAAACATTAGCCGTACTGGCTAAAGGACGGCTATTATCGTTGAATCGGTTTAATAACACAAGCCACAATGGCATAAGTTTTGTATAAGGCTAGAAATAAAACGGCTATTTCTCCAACTTCTGAGTAGTTTTGGGTGCTTCCCGATTCGGCTGTCTGGTCGCATCCGGCCCCGGCCAGATAATCACTGCCGTTCTGAGCCGGTTTTTGCCGAAGCTGGACATCCGGTCGAAGTCCTCACAGGCAATGGGAATAAACTGGCAGTCGATTTCGCTTTGCCGTCCTTCCTCGGGATCCGGATCGTGCATGTACAGGCAGTCATCGTCGAAGCCGCTCATCACCACCCAGTGCGGGGCTTTTTTGCGATCCATTTGAAATGTGCTGATCAGGATCAACGGTATCGCCCCGGACTTGAACGCGCTGATCAGGTCGTTCTGGCTGATATTGGCGTAATGTATCTTGATGCCTTGCTCTTGCGCCTCGCGCTTGAAGCAGTTGTCGACCAGTTCCACAACCTGTTTTTTTTCCTCACTGCGCACACCGTCTATAAACAGCGTTCCGGTCTGATTGACCCAGACTTCAACCGTGAATTGCCGCCGCTTGGCTGCCAGAGCCAGACCTATCGGATGGCAGCCGCCATGACCCGAGGTCATAAAAATGGTGGTGGCCTCGCGCCACAGGTTGATCTCTTCTTCCTTGGAGGGTTGGTAGGCCCTGTTTAAGCCGTGCATAGCCATCATCAGCGATGCGGGGCCGCAGGTAAACGGCGTATTTTGCCTTAGCCAGTGTACCGACCGGTGTTGCAGGGTATCGCGATAACGGCGGATGCGTTTCTGGTAGCGTAAGGCGTCTTTGTGGTCCTCGTAGTAATCGCGATAGATGCCGAATTTCTGGTAGCCCAAGGATTCATAAAGCTTGATCGCCGCCGTGTTATCGACGCTGACTTCAAGACGCAGATGCAACCTGCCTGCCTCGTTGGCGGCCTGTTCTCCGGCAGACATCAGCAATTTTGCGACGCCGGTGCCTCTTTGCGATGGGGCAACGGCCAGCGAATAGACTCTGGCCAGCCGGGTGCCGGGGTGATAGATAATCAGCACGTAACCGCTGATTATTTTTTCCTGCTCTGCAACCAGCAGGGCGCGATGTTCCGTGGTTATCCAATGTTTGAAACTGCGTCGACTTAATTGGTCGGTGTCGAAACAGGTTTTTTCAAGCAGAACCAGCTGGTCGAGATCGGCTAACAGGGCGGGGCGGATTAAAATGCTCAAGACGATTCTCCCGAGAGTCCTTGGGCAATCACTTGTCTGGCGCGGAACAATACCATTTCCTGCCAAGCTCGATCATCAGGATAAAAATGACGGCGCATGATTTTACTGTGTTCCAGACGAGCTTGTTCGTTACCGGATTGCGCCCACAGTTGGTGATCGCGCAGCAAGACTTCAAACAGTTGATCGGTGCTGAACGTGCCGAATTCCAGGGTGACGTAACAACTGCGTTCATTCATGATCGCATGCCAAGCAAAATCCAGCAGCCCTGTTTTGGGTACCGAACTGGACGTACCCAACAACGGCAATGCTACCGAATCGCCGTACCAGCGATGGGCTGCACGCGTTCCTGCGCTGTCCGGCTGGTGGTCGCAAATGATTTCCCCATAGCCGTAAGATCCGAGGCCGGTGTGCAGATCGATGACCGCCAAATCCCGCTGTTGCAGCGCGTATTTGCGCATCAGCTCCTCGCAGACCAACCTGCCGTGCGCGGGCGCTTTCCCGCCATAGAACGGCCCGGACGGATCGCTGTATTGTCCGGCGCTGATGGCTTTTTCCAGAGCCTCGCGACCATGTTGCTGCTCAAATTCGGCAAGGTCTATTTGTCTTTGTGCGGCATCCGTTAAACACAGTGTTTCCTTGATTAACTCATAGTTTTTGTTTTCAGGTAACGGCCTGGAAAAATCGACGATATTGCGGTTAAGATCAACGCCGTCCTCATCGCAACGCCGCTGCCAGGCATAACCCCACGGCGTCAGGGCATGGACCATCAATACTGCGGTATCGGCCGGAATAACGACATGTCCCTCGGCAATTAAACCCAGCTGATCGATTTGTATCGCGCTGCCTGCAAAGCCTTCAATGCCGTGAGTTCCGCCGAGCAAAACCAGCACCCGAGAGGCATCTTCCGGGCCGATCCAGGCCGTGTCGGTAACCAGTTGTTCGCTTTCAGGCCCGATGCCGTCACATGGATAAGGCTGGCATTGAAGATGGCAAGATAGTTTATTTAGTTGCGCAAGCCAGCGTTGCCGACCGGCGGCATAGCTGTCCGGAAAAACGGCGGTGTCGATAACGGCAAGAGGGAGACTATATGACATGACGGTTACCTGAAGTTTTTCTTAAGCATAGTCCCAGTTACGTTAATCATGAAATATTTCTCAATACCCATAAAAACTCCTTGTGCAAACAACTGACTGGTTCCAGAATTATGCCTTATCTTACTACAGGAGCTTATTGATATGGCGCGAACTCTTCTGGTTGTTGATGATCTTTCCGACTGGAGTCCCTATTATCCCAGCGAACAGGTTATCACTTTTGAAACCTATCTTGCGACCGAGCAGGGCGAGTCTCATCAGCGGGTGCGCATCATCAATCTTTGCAGCAGCTACCGCTATCTTTCCGACGGTTATTACTGCTCGTTGCTGGCCGAGGCCAGGGGGCATCACGTTATTCCTTCGGTTAAAGTGCTGAATGATCTGGGCAAAAAGGCGCTATACCGGCTACAGCTTGACGACTTGTCACAGACGCTGGAGCGCGCCTTTAAAAGCACCGACAAGGACAGGGAAATCACCTTGATGAGTTATTTCGGCACTTCGCCTGATCCTGCTTTTCAGGAACTCGCCAGGCAACTGTTTGAACGCTTTTCCTGCCCCATTCTGGAAGTGACGTTACGCTACAAGCAGCAATGGGAAATCATCGGCTTAAAGGCGGTATCGCATCGACATCTGGATGATGCGATGCAAACCATTTTTGCCGACGCACTGGATAAATTCAGCACTAAAGTCTGGCGCAAAGGTCGCGCTCGTAAAGCTGCGCGATTCGATCTTGCTATCCTGATCAACCCGGAAGAACAATTACCGCCCAGCAATATGGGTGCTCTTAAAAAGTTTATCAAAATCGGCAGGCAACTGGGTATCGAGATAGAACTGATAACCCAACAACATTATGTGCGTCTGCCCGAGTTTGACGGCTTGTTTATACGCGAAACCACAAACATCGATCATCACACTTACCGTTTCGCCAAAAAGGCCGAAGCCGAAGGTCTAGTGGTTATCGACGACCCGACTTCGATGCTGCGCTGCACCAACAAAGTCTATTTGGCCGACCTGTTTCGCACGCATAAGGTGCCTACGCCCAAGACCTGGCTGCTGCACAAAGGCAATGCCGCTCATTTGGACAGGGTGGAAGCGGAAGCGGGCTTTCCGGTGGTGATAAAAATCCCGGATGGCTCTTTTTCTCGCGGTATCGTTAAAGTCAATGATCGGAAAGAGCTGGAACTTAAAGTGGAAGAGCTGTTTCAAAAATCCGCGCTTTTACTGGCGCAGGAATTTCTCTACACTGATTTCGACTGGCGGATTGGGGTCTTCAATAACAAGGCGTTGTACGCCTGCCGCTATTACATGGTTAAAAACCATTGGCAGATTTACCGCCACGGCGGCAGCAAAATCGATACCGGCACCTTTGCCACCTTGCCGACATTTGAAGTCCCCAAAGCCGTTCTGGATGCCGCATTAAAAGCGACTCAGCCGATAGGCAACGGCTTGTACGGCGTGGATGTTAAGGAAAAAGACGGCAAAGGTTATGTAATAGAAGTCAATGATAATCCGAATATCGACAGCGGCGTCGAGGACAAATATCTGGGCGATGAGCTGTATCGATTGATCATGACCGAATTGCTGCGGCGCATGGAAAATCGCAGTAAAGGGGTATCAACGCTGTAGGGCTGTAAAAAATTCGTTTTTAGAAAAACTTAAAGAATAACCACGAAGGCACGAACGACTGCACGGACGCAGGAGGTAGAGCAATGCATGGAGCAATTGCCGAGGACACGAAGGTTTCAATATGTTGAAGTGAAACAATTATTTTTCTTCGAGTCCTTCGTGCCTTCGTGGTGAATAATGCTTTTAGCTTGATTTTGATGTCTTGTATGTCGCCTCAGCGCAGATGCGCCGCCAGCCAGATGGTATGAAGGCCGGGCGGCGTCCATTCAACCCGGTGCCGGGTATGGGCGGGAATCAGCAGGTAATCGCCGGCGTTTAAATGAAAGGTCTGATGGTCTTTTTCATAAAGAATAATCGCCTGACCCCGAATCAGCAGCACCCATTCATCACCATCCTGGTCGTACCATTGTCCTTCCGGGGTGCTATGTCCTTTGGATACGATTCGCTCAATCTGAATATTATCTCGCTTGTAGAGGCATTCAAACAGTTCTTCCGGCAGTTGCTCGGGTATGTTCTCAAAAATATTGGACATCGGCTTACGAGTTCGATTTTATGGATTCAGGGAGTATTCTACTTTGTCAGATTTAATGGACACACAATATCCAGAATCGTCATTCCGGCAGGGATTGCCGGAATCCAGGCTCCGCGGATGGATTTAAGCTTACCGTCCATGGTACTGGATACCCGCTTCCCGGCGGGTATGACGAGCTTGCGTATAATCTAACAAAGTAGAAGTAAATGCTATTGTATAATGACTGTTGTTCGGCATGCAGATACTCTGCAAGCTATCGAAAGATAAACCACTCATTGTAGAGAGCAAGACAATCAGCAACGCATCGATAAGTTTAACAAAGCAATTGGTAGGGAACCGAAACGTTGCGATTGTCGGCGGCGGCCCCGCAGGACTGATGGCAGCGGAAGTTTTAAGCCAGGCGGGCGTGAAGGTCGATCTTTACGATGCGATGCCTTCGGTAGGTCGAAAATTCCTGATGGCGGGCAAAGGCGGGATGAATATTACCCATTCCGAGCCTTATGATCAGTTTTTGTCCCGCTACGGTTCCCGTCAAGCCCATATTAAACCGTTGTTGGATGCGTTCGGGCCTGAGGCTCTACGGGCTTGGGTGCAGGCGTTGGGTTTTGACACGTTTATCGGTTCGTCAGGCAAGGTGTTTCCCGTCGAGATGAAGGCCGCGCCTTTGTTGCGGGCATGGCTGCATCGCTTGCGTGCGGATGGCGTGAGCTTTCATATGCGCCATAAATGGTTGGGTTGGGATGACGGGCTGCTGCGCTTTCAAACTCCGGAAGGCGAGAAAAAGGTCAGCGCCGATGCGGTCGTGCTGGCTTTGGGCGGCGGCAGCTGGGCGCGACTGGGTTCTACCGGCGCATGGGTGCCGCTGCTGATTCAACGCGGGGTTCCGGTTGAACTGCTACAGCCTTCCAACTGCGGGTTTTGCATAGGCTGGAGTGAGTTTTTTCAGAGCCGTTTTGCCGGACAGCCGTTGAAGCCGGTGCTGGCGTCATTTACCGGCTCGGACGGCTTTGAATTTTGCGAGCGGGGCGAAATGCTCGTGACCGCAGACGGTGTTGAGGGCAGCCTGATTTACAAGATGTCCGCAGCGTTGCGCGGGCAAATTGCGGCAACAGGGGCGGCAGTGATTTATCTTGATTTGGCTCCCAGCAAAGACCAGCAATTTCTGATCGACAGGATTTCAGCGCCGCGCGGCAAGCTCAGCATGGCTAATCACCTGCGCAAACGGATCGGCATTGACGGCGTAAAGGCTGGATTGCTGAGAGAGCTTTTGTCGAAAGAAGATTTTGACGATCCAGTTCGTCTTGCCGAGGCTATCAAGGCGCTGCCGGTTAAATTGGTGGCGGCAAGGCCGATGGATGAGGCAATCAGCACTGCTGGCGGCGTCAGCTTTGATGCGCTCGACGAGCACTTGATGATACGTGCAATGCCGGGCGTGTTCTGCGCCGGTGAAATGCTGGACTGGGAAGCGCCGACCGGCGGCTATTTGCTGAGCGCCTGTTTTGCCGGGGGGCGTGTTGCAGGGAAAGGGGCATTAGCTTGGTTGCAACGTGACGCAAATTGCTAATCCTTTCGATGCTGCAGATCTTAAAATAAACTAAAATATGAACAAAAGAATTACCGGATCAAAGACTATGTCGAAGAAAAAGGCCGCTAATATTTTTAACTTTTACCAAGGTAGCGTTTAAGGGCGGCTATGAAAACTCCAAAAAGTATTGAACCTCTGGTGCGGGATGGCCTCGTTGACGAGGTGCTCCGTCCGCTAAAGAGCGGCAAAGAGGCGGCTGTATACGTGGTATTGTCCGAAGGCGAGATCCGCTGCGCCAAAGTCTATAAAGAAGTTAACCAGCGCGGTTTCCACAAGCAGGCCCAGTACCAGGAAGGGCGCAAAGTGCGCAACAGCCGTCAGGCGCGTGCAATGGAAAAAAACACCCGCTTCGGACGCAAGCAGCAGGAAGAGGTTTGGCAAAATGCCGAAGTCGATGCGTTATATCGCCTTGCCGCCGCCGGTGTGCGCGTTCCGCAGCCTTATAATTTCGTCGAGGGCGTGTTGTTGATGGAGTTGGTCACCGACGAACACGGCAGCGCAGCGCCTCGGCTTAACGATCTTGAATTGAGCCGCGAGCAGGCGCTCGAATATCACGGCTTGCTGATTAAGGAAGTGGTCAGGATGCTGTGTGCCGGGCTGGTGCATGGCGATCTTTCCGAATACAACATCCTGGTTGATGCCAACGGCCCGGTCATCATCGATCTGCCGCAGGCTGTCGATGCGGCGGCGAACAATAACGCCGCCCGAATGCTGGAGCGGGATGTCGACAACCTGGCCGATTATTTCGGCCGCTTTGCGCCCGAGCTACTCAAAACCGAATACGGCAAAGAGATCTGGAAGCTCTACGAGAGCGGCGATTTAACGCCGCAAGTCGAATTGACCGGCCGGTTCAAGGCCAGCACCAAAGTGGCCGATGTTCGCAGTATCATGCGCGAAATCAATGATGCCCGAGACGAGGCGATACAACGACGTTATGAGCATGAAGATTAACTCATGAGTGATCAGCAACCGGGAAATCCGCTGCATGGCGTGACCTTGGAAACGATAGTCAAGGAGCTGGTAGCCGATTACGGCTGGGCCGAACTGGGCAGGCTAATCGACATCCGGTGTTTTAATAACGATCCAAGCATCAAATCGAGTTTGAAGTTTTTAAGGAAGACGGATTGGGCGAGAAAGCAGGTTGAAGACCTGTACCTTTCAAAAAAAGACGGCTGAATGTTACGTTTATAGCGTTTTTT
>DATBQC010001060.1:0-8742 GCA_036561065.1 Methylobacter sp.
TAAAACCAAAACCTTTATCATCGTTCCAGCGTTTTAGTTTACCTTTGAAAATATTGTCCATGATTTTCCGCGATCCCAGGCGTTGCGCCAATGCCATAAAGTTAAGAAATATGCATATTCAGGGAGCGAGCAGTTTTATAGTTTGTCCCTTGAGTCGACTAAGCGAATTCTGAAATCGGATTGCCAAGCATCTATACTCATTCTCTCGGGTCGTTTAGTTCTGTCACTTTCGATTTATAATATATGTTACACACGACCACTGCAAAAAAACCATGACTATTTAGGAGGCTATGTGATCGCAAAATTTGACCCCGGTATTTCTTCGATGGAGGTAGGCGAGTTGGGCGTACTTCACTTGCGGCGCTATTGGGCCAAGCGATTGCTGGAGGTCGACGGTCGGCTCGATCAGGAAAGCGTGCGAGAAGAATACGGGTTGGATTTTACCCTGATGCAAGGTTTGGGACTGGGGATCGTCGAACCGCCGGAATATCTGTTCCAATACCGCCCGGACTATGCTGAGTTCGAACGATGGATCGTACAAAAGCTAGGTGGCGTTCCGGATCGCACTTTGGTTGAGCGTCTTAATAAAATGGTCAAGTGCTATTTGGAACAGCCGCATCGTAGCTATCCCATTGAGGGGGGAGATGTACAGGAACCGGTTTTGTCGGCAGCAGACATGGCGTTTTGGCAGGAAAACGGCTATGTGGTGCTGCGCAACGCGGTTTCGACAGAGGATTGCCGGGAAGCCGAATTGGCGATTTGGGACTTCCTCGGCATGGATCGGCAAAATCCCGATAGTTGGTACGATGGATCGCATTCGTTTTGGGTGTCGCTTTTTCGGCACCAAGCTTTGGAAAAAAACCGCGCCGCATCGCGTATCCGCAAGGCATTCGAGCAGGTCTGGGGAACCGGCGATTTATGGTGCACCGTGGATCGTGTCAGTTTGAACCGGCCGGAGCGTGGAGGCATCGATATATCCGGGCCCAGTCGATTGCATTGGGATGTCGGTCTTGCCTTGCCGATGCCTTTCGGTGTTCAGGGGCTGTTGTATTTGAGCGATACCAGTGCAGAACAGGGTGCGTTTCGTTGTGTGCCGGGTTTTCATCGCTGCCTAGAGCAATGGCTAGGAGAACTTGCACCGGAGCAAAACCCGCGGGAACAGGATTTGGAAAGTCTGGGGCCTGTGTCGATCGCGGGCTCCGCCGGGGATTTTGTTCTCTGGCACCATGCGTTGCCGCACGGCAGCAGCCGCAACTTGGCGCATTATCCGCGGGTAGTGCAATACATTAAGTGGTTTCCCCACGACCGCGGCATTCATCCCACCTGGAAATAACTGACTGAGTCAACTCAACTGTTTGGCAAACCGCAGCAGAAAATCCGCCAGATAAGTTTTGCTATCTTGGCTGTACACGTTGTGGGATGCATAGATAGTCAGCACCCTTGCCGTAAACACTGCCGCTGTGCGGCTGAATGTCAATGCGGATACTTTGGCTTCGTTATGCGCGAAGCCGCGAAAGTCGGTTTGCCGGATCAAATAAAACCCTGCCGCCAAGGCCTGGGCAGAAAGCTTAGCGACTGCATGGACGGGAATCAACAGGTAAAACAAACCTTGCGGGGATAATAAACTTGCTGCAACGCCGATCAAATCGGCAAAGGGTAGTTGGTCGGTGTGCCGGGCGGTGTTTCTGAGGGTATCGACGGTTTTGAGGTGGTTTTCAAAAAACGGCGGGTTGCTGATGATCAGGTCGTATTGCCGTTCGCCTGTTAGGGAAAAGCTTTGAATATCCTGGTGCACGGCTTCAAGCCGCTTTGCCCACGGGCTATTGTTGAAGTTGATGTCGGCTTCTTTAAAAGCTTCTTCGGTCAACTCCACTGCGGTGACTGCCGCTGCGCCGAGCTGGACTGTCATCAGCGCAAGCACGCCGGTACCGGTGCCGATGTCCAGCACGCGGTCGCCCGGATTAACCGGAGCCATCGCGCCGAATAATACGGCATCGGTGCATATTTTCATGCCGGAGTGTTGTTGCAATACGGAAAACTGCTGGAAGTGGAAGGTCGACATGGGGTGTTGGGATTAAAAGTTTGGCTATGGGACATGATAGCGGATTTCTGGAATACTTGCTTTCAGGGGCGCTCTTCCGATTTTTGAAAAAATCCGTTTACACAAAATTCGGGACACCCTCAGTTATCCGCAAACTCCATCCAGGCAGCTCGCTTAGGTCGCCTTCATGCTGACCAAATAGCGACACTTTGTCACATTGGCAAATCAAATCCGTCCCCCATATAACATAACCACCACTATTTTTATCGCAATATGACCCCCAAACATTACCGATTGCCTGTTGTCGGCATGCAATGTCCGGATTGCGAAATCCATATCGTCGAGTCGCTCGCCGGGCTGCCCGGCATCCTTAAGGCGCAGGCCAGCTTTACCGACGAAACGCTGACGCTGGATCTGGACGCGGATGTCATATCGTTGAAGACAGTTTGCGCGGCAATCAAAGCAACCGGCTACGAGTGTTCTAAACGCGCCCTCTATAGACCGGCAAGCTTAGGTCAACGCATGTTGCTGATTGCCGTTGCCCTCGTAGGCATTATTCTGCTACTGCAATTGAACAAAGTCATTCAACTCGATTTGTCGCCGGAAGATATTGGAGAAACAACCGGTTACGGCTTACTGTTCCTGATCGGCGTATTGACCAGCTTCCATTGCATTGGCATGTGCGGCGGTTTTGTCGTCAGCTATACGGTGGCCGATGCAAAGTCTGGCAAACCAAGCCATTTGAACCACCTGCTTTACGGCTTGGGAAAAACGCTGTCTTATTCTAGCTTCGGTGCTTTGTTCGGGCTGCTTGGCGGCGCTATCTCTTTTACGCTGGGTGTGCGCAGCGTGGTCTCGGCCATTGCGGGCGTATTCCTGATCTTTTATGGATTGAGCATGCTGGACGCATTCAGCGGATTAAGGCGCCTGCATATCCGCGTTCCCGACTGGCTCAACCGTTTTTTGGTCAGGCGGCGCCAACGCTCGTCCAATCCCTTCGTCATCGGTTTACTGAACGGCCTGATGATCGCCTGCGGCCCGTTGCAAGCCATGTATATCATGGCCGCAGGCACCGGCAGCGCTGTAGCGGGCGCATCGTTGCTGGCTGTATTTGCGTTGGGCACCTTGCCTGTGATGCTGGCGTTCGGCTACTTTGCCAGCATAATTTCCAGCAACGCCACACGGCAGTTTATGAAAATTTCCGCTCTGATCATCCTGCTGCTCGGAGCGGCCATGCTCAATCGCAGCCTCCTGATTTCAGGCTCCGGCTACGATGTAAACTCGTTGCTATCAAGAGCGTCGCTGGCATTGCAGGCGCACTTTATGACGTGGCGTCATGACCATGCCGATGCCGGATCGCATCTTCAAGGCGGCTATCAAGTGATCTACATGGAAGCCGAGGCAACCGCCTACAAACCGGACAAATTCATTCTCCGCTACGGCATTCCGGTTAAATGGGTCATCAATGTGCGGGAACTATCCAATTGCAACAAGCGAATCATCATTCCCTCGCTGGACATGACTATCGACCTAAAACCCGGACTGCAAATCGCCGAATTCACACCACTGCAAATGGGCGCCATTAGCTGGAGCTGCTACATGGGCATGATTCCGGGAACGTTTATTGTGGAAAAATGATGAGGGCCGCTGAGCGGAATTGTGCTATTCAGTCTGGGATGGAACCGACATGGCCTTGATAATCTACATAAAGCAATTCGACGAATAGAGAATTGCTAATGTTTGTGTCACCGAGGATTAAGGCCAGATTCTTATTGAAAAAATGCATTTAGTGACGCTTGGTCGCTAAACTCAGAATCAAGCATATAAAACGGGGGAATAAATGGCGCGCCCGAGACGATTCGAACGTCCGACCACAGCCTTCGGAGGGCTGTACTCTATCCAGCTGAGCTACGGGCGCGTAACGTGTATTCTAACCGATCGGCGCTGTAATTACGACAACATTGTTTTCAAGTGCGCCAGACTCGCCTTGCCGCGCTCCTTGATGACTTCCGGGGCCAGCTGTTTTTTGTTGACCCATTCCAGGTCGTCTTCGGGCAGTTCGCTTAAAAATCGGCTGGGTTCGCATTCGGCGACTTCGCCATAGCGTTTGCGATGGGTGCAGTAGCTGAACGTGCAGGTGCGCTGAGCGCGGGTGATGCCGACGTAGGCCAAGCGGCGCTCTTCTTCGATGTTATCGGTTTCGATGCTGTTTTGGTGGGGCAGGATGTTTTCCTCGATGCCGATCAAAAACACATGCGGAAATTCCAGTCCTTTGGCGGCGTGCAGGGTCATCAAGCTGACCTGGTCGCTGGCTTCGTCTTCCTGATTGCGTTCCATGATGTCCATCAGCATGATTTTGGCGACGATTTCCGCCAGCGGCTTTTGGCCGTCGGTTTCCTTGTCGGCGATGCGTCTCAGCCATTCAACCAGTTCGTAGACATTTTTTAGTTTGCGGTCGGCGGATTCCTTGGTTTTGCTTTCTTCCTGCAAATGCTGCGAATAACCGATTTGGTCGATGAACTGTTCGATGACCGCAAAGGTATCGTCTCGCTCGATGCGGTCTGCGGTGTCGATGACCCAGTCGCGGAATTTTCCCAATCGGTGCATGGCTTTTTCAGACAGTTTTTGGCTCAAGCCGAACTCGGTGCTGGCCGCAAACAGGCTGATATGGCGTTCGTTGGCATAGGCGCCGAGTTTTTCCAAAGTGCTCGGGCCGATTTCGCGTTTGGGCGTATTGATGACGCGCAAAAACGCCGCGTCGTCGTCCTGGTTAACAAACAAGCGCAGGTAGCCGAGGATGTCCTTGATTTCCGAATAGGCGAAAAACGAGGTGCTGCCGCTGATGAAATACGGAATGTTGTTTTCCCTTAGGCCCTTTTCGAACAAGCGGGACTGATGGTTGCCGCGATACAAAATCGCGTAATCCTGGTAATTGCTGCCGGTCTTGAATTTATGATGGATGATCTCGGACACAATCTGCTGGGCTTCAATCAGCTCGTCTTTATGGCTTAAAACCCGCAGCGGATCGCCGTAACCCAGCTCGCTCCACAGGCGCTTTTCAAAGGTATGGGGATTGTTGGCGATCAGTTGGTTGGCGACTTTAAGGATGCGCCCGGTGGAGCGGTAATTTTGCTCCAGCTTGATGACTTGCAGGCGGGCGTAGTCTTTTTGCAGTTGCGCCAGATTTTCCGGCTGTGCGCCGCGCCACGCATAAATGGATTGGTCGTCGTCGCCGACCACGGTAAACCGCCCCAAGTTACCGGCGATCAACCGCACCAGCTGGTATTGGGTGATATTGGTGTCCTGGTATTCATCGACCAGCAAATAGCGGATCTTGTTTTGCCATTTTTCCAGAATGGCTGGGTGTTGCTGGAACAGCAGCACCGGCAACAGAATCAAGTCATCGAAATCGACCGCATTGTAGGCTTTCAGGCTGCGGGTGTAGTCGATGTACAGGTTGGCAGCTGGGTATTCGGTGGCTGTCGCAATGGTTACGGATTGCTCCGGCGTGACAAAGGCGTTCTTCCATTGGCCGATTTGCCGGGCATACTGATCGACGTTATCGATATCGCAATCTTTCGCGCCATGGCTGATCAAGTTGCGCAGCAGCGTGTGCTTGTCCTGCTCGTCGAACAGGGTCAGGCCTGATTTGTAGCCCAGCGTTTTGGATTCCGCCCGCAATATATCTAATCCCAACGAATGGAAGGTCGAGACCCGCAATCCGCGCTGTTGATTGTTATCTAATAGTTTGGAGACACGGTTTTTCATTTCCCGCGCGGCTTTGTTGGTGAAAGTCACTGCCGCGATATGACGCGCAGGCAGGCCTTGCTTAACCAGGTAGGCGATTTTTTCGGTAATCACCCGCGTCTTGCCGCTGCCGGCGCCAGCCAGCACCAATAAGGGATGATCAATCGCTTTAACAGCGGCTTGTTGTTGGGGGTTTAGTTTGGACATTGATACTTTGTGTGATTAGCCGCATTAAAGCGGCGAAGCTTTTTTACGAGTTACGAATTATTTACAGATCGATTTAGCTAGTTCCCAATCTGGAGATTGGAAATCAGCGGAGCTTATGCCAGAAGCATCGCTCATAAAGACAGTGACGCAAAATCCTCTACCGTAACCTGCATAACCCGCTGGGGTTGCTTTTGTTGGTCAGTGATTGCCTGGTAATCGTTTTCGATTCTCTCTAAAACTACGGCATCGAAATATTGCTCACCGCAAAACGTACATTCAATGCAAGGCACATGCTCAACCACTAACATTCGCTCATCTCTTTGGTAGATGTAGCGTGTGGTTTTGCTAATAAGGTACTTATGACCGCAAAATACGCATTGTTCGGACATATTACACCTCGTTCAAACTTAACTATAATCATATAGCGTATTAAACCTTACGGTCCAGCTTGCGATAACTAATCGCTTCACTTAAGTGAGTGGTTTCTATATTTTCCGATTGAGCAAGGTCGGCAATGGTGCGCGCCAATTTCAATATCCGATGATAAGCCCGGTGCGATAGGCCGAATTTATCCATCGCCTGCTCTAAAATCTGATGGCTTTGTTCGGACAGTATACATAACATTTTAACTTCTTTGGCCGTCAATGCCGAATTGGCTTTGCCGCTACGCGCGACGGCCAAGTTGCGGGCTGCAACTACGCGCGTCCTGATTTTCTCGCTGCTTTCTTCGCCATCCGGGGAGCCTTTGCGTAACACTTCATGCGAGATTCTGGGCACTTCCAGATGCATGTCGATACGGTCCAGCAACGGGCCGGATACTCTGGCCCGATAGCGCATTACTTGCTCTGACGTGCAATGGCAGCGCCCCGAAGCATCGCCCAGAAAGCCGCAAGGACAAGGGTTCATCGCCGCTATCAGCTGGAAGCGGGCGGGGAAATCGACTTGCCGGGCGGCGCGGGAAATGGTGATATGGCCGGTTTCCAGCGGTTCCCTTAACACCTCCAAAACTTTACGGTCAAATTCCGGCAGCTCGTCTAAAAATAAAGTGCCGTTATGTGCCAGCGAAATTTCACCGGGTCTTGGATTGCTTCCGCCGCTGTAATTTCTATCGATAAATGCGAAAATAGCCACAGTTTACAGAGGTAAATGCGAATGAACCATGATCAGCACAATATCCCGGTCAGAGACATCGGCATCAGTACGCGTGGTGTGACCGGCACTGTCCCGTCACTAGGGAAGTATGAATCCTCCTTAGAGCGCGATCTAATGGAAATTCTGCGCTTTGACCCAGACATCGAAAGTTTTACTCCGCAACCTCTTACCATCGAATACCAGGATCAGAATGGCAAACTCCATAGCTATACCCCTGATGGATTAATTCACTTCAAATCTTCTCCAACATTATATATCGCACCGGTACTTTATGAGGTCAAGTATCGTAAGGATTTTCGTAAAGATTGGAAGATTCTATTACCAAAGTTTCGAGCTGCAAAAGCATATTGTTTAAATCACGGCTGGCGTTTTCAGGTTTTTACCGAACGAGAAATTCGAACGCCATATCTAAACAACGTTAAATTCCTCTGGCCCTACCTAGAGCAAACACCTTCTTCTGAAAAGAAAATACGGATGTTGCAAACATTGTCGGATCTTGATGAGGCCGATCCAGATTTATTACTCTGTGCGCTTTGCAATGATCACATGAACCGCGCACGAATGATTCCAGTTCTTTGGCATTTGATCGGGGTAGGCGCTATTGGCTGCGATTTGAATATTCCTTTAACTATGCGTTCCCGCATATGGGCAAAAGAGGATTGCTGATATGAAAACTATTCGTCCTGGACAACTCGTGTACTGGCGCAATCAAGCTGCTATCGTTCTCGAATTGAAAGGATTATCCGATGCCATACTCCGCACTGTCGATGACGCTAAAACCGAGATCGCTCGCGTCACCGACCTGACGTTAGCTCCTATCTCCAGCGAAGCGCCAACGGCACCGCATCTATTGCCGAAAGACAAAGAGTGGGATAAAGCTGTCGAGCGCTACGAATTGATTCGCCCACTTCTTGATTCGCCAAACAGAGCAGCCCAGGATGTAGAGCGTATTGCCGAGGCAGCGGGCAAAAGCGTAGCAACCGTTTATCGTTGGTTGAACCGCTTCGAAGATACTGGTTTAGTATCTTCTCTTTTGCGTCCACCTCGTTCCGATAAGGGAGGACAAAGGTTAAGTGATGAGATAGAGGAAGTTATCAAACTCCAAATTCAGAATTACTATCTGAAACAGGAGCGCCCCTCAGTCTTAAAGCTTTACAGGCGTATTAAAAACGAATGTTTGGCAGTCGATCTCGAACCGCCTCACAAAAATACTGTTTATGCTCGGGTACAGGAAATCGAGCAGCGCGAGATGCTCCGCAAACGGTATAGTCCTAAGTTAGCGCGAGAAAAACTTGAACCACTTCGTGGACACTTTCCGGGTGCTGATTATCCCAATGCCGTAGTTCAAATTGATCATACTAAAGTCGATGTAATTGTCGTAGACGAAGAACATCGGCTACCCATCGGTCGCCCATATCTGACACTCGCCATTGATGTAGCAACCAAAATGGTGACAGGGTTCCTCATGACGTTAGATCCGCCGGGAGCTTCATCTGCCGGTCTCTGTGTTGCACACGCTGTGCTACGTAAGGAACACTGGCTAGCTAAGCGCGATATCCAAGCAGAATGGCCAATCTATGGAAAAATGCAAAAGA
>DATBQC010001061.1:0-6089 GCA_036561065.1 Methylobacter sp.
GAAAACAGACCGCCGCATGTCCATATTCATGGGATGATTTCTGCCGACTCGTTACGGGTAGAAGTGCGCGATCAGGGTATCGGTATCGAACCTAGCCAAATGGGTCGGCTGTTTAAGGTCTTTTCGCGTTTGCAGGCGCGCAGCCGTTTTGAGGGTACCGGTATCGGCTTGGCTTTGTGTCGTAAAATTGTCGAGCATCACGGCGGCGCTATTGGCGTAGAATCGGCAGGCGAAGGACACGGTTGTGTATTCTGGTTTGAATTGCCTTTTGTGAATAGCGTAAGTTTGGAATAGAAATGCGCCCATCATGCCTCTATGCCCTAACGGGCGGTTAAATTTTTAGAATAGGAAGATACCCTATGATTTTTTTCGTTTGGAGTTTTCAGGCTTGGTTCAAACAACAAAAATGCGTCATTTGGAAAGTCCCCGTTATCTTAATGATCATCACGGCATTGATGGGGTGCCAAGAGTCATCGCCCGAGAACAAAGAGCAACGGAGTTCAGAGCCGCTACAGAAAATCACCGTTGCTTATACCAATCAACCGCAAAGCACCCTGATTCACGTCGCGGTGGCGAGAGGCTATTTCGTCGAGGAGGGGCTCGATGTTCAGTCGCTGATGCGCACCTTTGGCAAAGCGGCGCTGGAAACGGTCATCGAGAACCAAGCTGATTTTGCGACCGTCGCGGAAACCCCGATCATGTTCAATGTGCTCAAAGGCGAAAAAATTTTCGTGCTTGCCAACATAGAAGCAAGTTCCATGAACAACGCGGTTGTCGCCAGAAAGGGTGCCGGCATTTCTGCGCCTGGTGACTTGAAAGGTAAACGCATCGGCTTTACGCCCGGCACCTCAGGCGATTTTTTTCTGGCTTCGCTATTGACGGCAAGCGGTTTGACCCGGAACGAAATTCAGCCTGTGGCCCTAAAACCCGAGGAAATGCAGGATGCCATCATGGCGAAGAAGGTCGATGCGGTTTCCACCTGGAACTATCCGTTGACACAAATCGGTCGGCAACTGGGGGATGACGGAACGATCTTTTATGACCGGGAAATTTATACCGAAACGTTCAACATCGCCGCTCAGCAAGAATTTGTCCAAAAGAACCCTGAGTTGGTCAAACGTTTTCTTAGCGCCCTGATCAAGGCGGAAGATTTTGTGGCGAAAAATCCGGACGAAGCGCAGGCCATCATGTCCGCAGCAACAAAAATCGACAAGGATCTCATTCGGGATGTCTGGAATGATTTTAATTATCACGTCGTGCTCGATCAAACGCTCCTGCTCACGCTGGAGGATGAAACAAGATGGGCGATGAAGAACAAGCTGACCGACCAGACAGTTATGCCCGACTACTTGAGCGTTATTCATCTTGATAGCCTTAAGGAGGTTAAACCCGAAGCCATCAGGATGAATCGGTAAACAATGCGCATTACTACTCGATTAAGGATCACCTCAACCGTTACGATAGTTGCCCTCGTCGTATTGGCGCCGGTACTCGTCTGGTCGTTCATCGAATTCAAAAACGCAAAAAACGACTATATTCTTGCCGACACGATCAAGGTTAATTTTTTTGAGCGCGCTTCGTTCAGGGATCAATATTTCCTGTACAGGGAGGACCGAGCGCGGACGCTGTGGGAAAAAAATAAAGAAACAGCCGACCAGTTGCTGCTTCAAGCCAATATTCAATTCCATCGTGAAGAAGATCAACTTGTTTTGGAACGGTTGAGCGCAAGTATTGAAGATACCGCAGCTATTTTTCGCCGCATAGTTAACAATACCGAAGCGTTGAAAACGGCCGACGGCAACCGCCAGGTTTATGAGGAACTCGACAAAAGGCTCTACAGCCAACTGCTGATGAAGGCCAACGCCGTCAGAGATGCGGCAATCGCTTTGCAGGATGCCAGTGCTCGGCGTATTGAGTTGAGCTACGAACACATGACCATTCTTGTCGGCTTGTTTGCAATCACGTTGGCACTCACTACCATCCTGACCTCGATTCAACTCGATCGGTTAATACGCAAGCGCTTGGAACCGCTGCATGATGGTGCAAAAATCGTTGCCGATGGCGATCTGGATTATAGAATCCAATGTGGCGGTACTGATGAATTTGCCGAACTCGCCCTGTCCATCAATGCAATGACGGATAAACTCGTTGCAGAAATCGGCGGACACAAACAGGCGGAACAGACTCTGGCAGAGAGCGAGAGCCGCTTTCGCGAGATATTCGACACCGTCAGCGATGCAATCTTCATTCACGATGCAGAAACGGGCCGCATCATCGATGTCAATCGCCGTATGTGCGAGATGTACGGTTTTACCCGTGAACAAGCGCTTGTCTGTGGAGCAGATGACCTGAATGCCGGTACACCGCCCTATTCGTCTGTCGAGAGTAACGAAAAAATCCGCTTGGCACGCACCGAGTGCCCGCAGGTTTTCGATTGGCTGGCGCGTACTCGCGATGGGCGTCTTTTTTGGGTCGAGGTAAGCCTGCGAGTTGCACTCATCGGTAATCAACAGCGGATTCTGGCCGTGGTGCGCGACATCACCGAGCGCAAGCAAATTGAGAATAAGCTGGCGCGCGCCCATGCTGAATTACAGCAGTTTACGCATATTGCCGCACATCATTTGCAAGAGCCGACGCGGCGACTGGTCAGTTTTGTGCAGCGTTTACGAACACAAATACCAACGGAACAGCTAAACGAAGACGCTGTGGCCTCGTTACATTTTATTGAGCAAGGCGCCGTGAGGCAAAGTTCATTGGTGCGCGATATTCAATTGTATATCGCCGCTGATCAGCCGCGCAGTGCTGTGGAAAAAGTTGTTGTCTCGACCGTTATTGCCAATCTGCTGGAGCGTAGGGCATCGCTAATAAGTGAAACCGGTGCTCAGGTATATTACAATGATATTCCGCCTGTTTATATCGATCGTCCCCGCCTAAAAGACATTTTCAGTATTTTGCTGGACAATTCCTTGCACTATTGCCATCCTAAGATTACGCCGCATATACGGATCACTGGTGAATTGAAGGAGGGGCGGGTGGTTTTTTGCGTGGCGGATAATGGTATTGGCATTCAGCCGGAATACCGGGAACGCGTTTTTGGCGTATTTGAGCGTTTGCAGGTACGTGACGATCAAAACTCCACCGGAATTGGCTTGGCAATTGTCCGTCGCATTATTGAAAGTTGCGGAGGTTCTGTAGCATTGCAGGAAACTCCTGGCGGCGGCGCAACTGTTTTGTTTGATTTACCTGGATAAAAGTCGTAAATCACCATAATTAAACACTGATAAAAGAGATTTGATAATGAACGACCCCCTTAATTCTCACTTCGTTGAAATTTTATTGTTGGAAGATGAGCCCTCGGATGCCTATTTGGTGAAAATGGCGTTAAAGGAAGGTAAGGTACTGGCGCATTTACATCATGTGGTTGACGGACGTGAGGGGCTGGATTTTTTAAACCAAACCGAAAAATACGCTGATGTTCCGCGTCCCGATTTAATTTTTCTCGACCTAAATATGCCGCGCATGAATGGCCGCGAATTTTTAACGGCTATCAAGGCTGACGATCGATATAAAGGCATTCCTGTGGTGGTGTTGACAACCTCCGATGTTGAAAAAGACGTCATCTGTTCTTATCAGCTCGGAGCGACCAGCTATATCACCAAGCCTGTCGATATGCCGCAGTTTGTTAAGGCCATTCAGCAGATTGGCGAGTACTGGTTTAGCTTGGTACGTTTGCCCCAAGATTTCAAGCAATGAACCGAGTCGAAGCGATTCGGGTGTTGCTGGTTGAGGATGAAGCCGGCGATGCACATCTGGTAAAAATGAAATTGAAACAAGCGCAGTGCGGGCATTTTGACGTAACTTGGGCTCAATCATTGATTGAAGCGCAACGATGTTTGGCGACTTCGCCTTTTGATGTGATGCTGCTGGACTTGTCGTTACCCGATTCAGAAGGTTTGGCAACCGTTCACAGCGCGCGAGCGATGGCGATGGGGGTGCCTATTGTGGTACTCAGCGGGCGTGGAGATACCGATTTTGCGCTGACTGCTCTGGAGGCGGGGGCCCTGGATTACATGGTCAAAGGCGATTTTGGCTATGATGGCTTGGCGCGGGTGGTTCGTTACGCGCTGCTGCGAACCGAAATGGAGGGGCGTAACAACTTGCTGGTAGCGGCATTGGAAGCGGCGGCTAATGGTGTTGTTATTACCGATAAAGACGCAATTGTTATATGGGCTAATTCCGCTTTTGGTCGATTAACCGGTTACAACCCGGAAGAAGCGGTGGGTCATAAACCGAATGAATTGATAAAATCCGGCTTGCAGAATGAAGAATTTTATCAGGACATGTGGGCAAATCTTCTGGCAGGTCGACATTGGCGTGGCGAACTGATTAATAAACGCAAGAATGGCAGTTTGTATCACGAAGAGCTTAGCATCGCCCCGGTAAAAAACGGCAAAGGCGAAATTACCCATTTTATCGGCATTAAAGAAGATATTACCGAGCGCAAGGAGATGGAAGCTCAATTGCAAAAACTTGCTAGTACCGATTCCTTAACCGGATTATTAAACCGCCGTGTGTTTTTGGAGCGATTGGAGCAAGAAAGAGCAAAAGTGGCTCGTTTGCCGCATTATGGAGCGGTGTTGTTAATGCTGGATTTGGATTTTTTTAAACGGGTCAATGATACATACGGTCACGCCACCGGCGATGAGGTGTTAAAGACGTTTGCCGAAATTGCACTCAATAACTCGCGTGCGATTGATATTCCGGCGCGTCTGGGGGGTGAAGAGTTTGCTATTTTGTTGGCGGGAGCCGATAAGCACGATGCGATGGCAATGGCGGAACGTTTGCGCGAGCAGGTTGCAGAAATCGTTATCGATCATGAAGCCGGCCCGGTACGGATTACCGTCAGCATAGGAGCTGCGACCTTGTTGGCTGAGGATACGAATGGCGAGGCGGTGTTGCATCGTGCCGATGCGGCTTTGTATGAAGCTAAGGACAGGGGGCGAAATCAAACCTACTGGTCTTGTTTTTAGATTGCATCTTATCCAGATAATTAAGAGCGCCACCATCGACTCGAATTGCCCACCATTACAAAAATACTTATTGGAATAGAGCATGAAAAATATTTTATTGGCGTTGTTGCTGGCAAGCAGCTTTTCATCGTCGCAGGTTGCAGCAAAGCCAAATTCTTTACATCAGGCAATCTCGGGAAGTCAGCGATCTGCAGAGCATAAGCAGCGGGATAAATACCGGCATCCGCAACAGACACTGGAGTTTTTTGATGTCAAGGACAATATGACAGTCGTCGAAGTCTGGCCGGGCGAAGGCTGGTACACGGAAATTCTTGCGCCTTATCTAAAAGATCACGGCAAACTGTATGCCGCGCATTTTTCAGCCGATGCCGACGAGCCTTATTTTAAAAAGAACCTGCATGAGTTTGTCGAAAAAATAAAAAGCCGACCGAAAATTTACGGCAAGGTTGAATTAACGGTATTGCAGCCGCCAAAATTTTTGCAGATAGCGCCCGAGGGTTCAGCTGACAGGGTTCTGACGTTTCGCAATGTGCATAACTGGATGAAAAACGACCAAGCTGCAGCAGTATTCAATGCGATGTACAAGGCATTAAAGCCAGGCGGGATTTTAGGCGTCGTCGAGCATAGGAACTCAACTTTAAAACCTCAGGATACCAAAGCGCTGTCCGGCTACGTCACTGAGGACTATGTGATTGCGTTGGCCAGAAACGCGGGCTTCGAGTTTCTGGGCAAATCTGAAATCAATGCCAACAGCAAGGATACCAAGGACTATCCCGAAGGCGTCTGGACTTTGCCGCCGGCTTTAAAACTCAAGGATAAAGACAGAAAGAAATATCTGGCTATTGGCGAAAGCGACCGGATGACGATTAAATTCATCAAGCCCCAGTAAATATAAACCGTCGTTTTTTTTGGGTATCTAAATTTTAGGAGTACATATCTAAAATTCGAGAAGTAATCCACAAATTAGGCTGGCGTTAAGTAAAGCCAAAGTGCGGTTAACAGCATAGTTAATATTTACGACAAAAAACACACTAAGTGCTTGATATTTTATTAAAATTA
>DATBQC010001062.1:0-1610 GCA_036561065.1 Methylobacter sp.
GAAGCGCGCTTGCAGGGACTAAACACGTACTGACTTCAATGTTGAATGCTTATGATCAAGTTCAGTTAGGTAATTTCTCCGATATTGCCGCCAAGTGGAGCAGGGAGCCTGGGGTAATCCTCATTATAGCTCGTCTCTCTCGGGGCCTATCGCAGTCCGAGTTAGCTAGTAAACTTGGTATGCGTGAGCAGCAAGTTCAACGATATGAATCTGAGCGATATCGCTCTATAAGTTTGCAAAACTTTAGGCGGATTGCTTCCGTTCTTGGTGTTGAGTTCTCGGCTTCAATACCACCAACAATCGAACCGTGGATTACCGAGCTCGCGAATGTCGAGTCAATATCAATATCTGACAGGCAGCTGAATACGATTGTAGCCCATGCGCGGAGGTTTAATTGGTTTCCCATTTCAGATAATCGTGCAGATCAGCATAAAGCTGTCAGAGACCTTATTCATGATGGCCATGTCAGGTATGGAAGCCCGGGATTACTCAGGACGGGACTAAGTGCGCTCGACTTAAAGAATGATGCCTTGCTCGCCGCGTGGCGGGCACGGGTCGTGTCGCGCGCCGAGGCCGCCGCGAGCAGCTTAAAAAATATCTTTGATCAGCTCGAAATTTCGTGGCTGGCTGACCTTGTGAAACTTAGCGCAAGACCAGACGGGCCAATTTTGGCGATCAATTTGGCCGCAGAGAAGGGTATAATTATCATTGTCGAGCCTCAAATTGAAGGGCTCAAATTGGATGGCGCGGCGTTTCTTTCGGGCGATACACCTATCATTGGCCTAACAATTCGACATGATCGAATAGATAATTTTTGGTTTACAATTTTGCATGAATTGGCGCACGTATATCTGCATTTTCGGACAGGGTTGGCGCACGGTTTTTTCGATGAGAATATAGACTGCAAAAATTCAGATGAAATGGAGCAACAGGCTGATGAATTTGCATCATCAATGTTGATACCATCTGAACGATGGCGTCTATCGACCGCAAGAATCTCACGCTCTCCGGGGCCTGCGGAGCAATTTGCGAAACAGCTTGAAATTCACCCCGCCATAGTTTTTGGTCGAATTCGAAGAGAGCGGGGAGACTACCGTATATTTAGTGACCGCGTTGGATCGGGAAACGTACGCAAACTTTTCTATGAGCAAGATCGAGGTGAATGATGCCTACGCAGGGTCTCCGAACCTATTCTCCGGTGCTTCGTCTTAAGGAAGGCGAGTACACGGCACTTGGTGAAATTGCTTCTGATGTTGCCGACCGGTTACTCCCGTTATTTGTTGTCCCGCCTCCAAAAGAACGCGACCCCGAATTGGATCGCCCGTTGACAATTTCGGAACTGGCCCATGTGCCCGGGCGACGGGTTGGACGCCACTGGCCGCTTGGACAATCTCTTCTTGACCCAAGATTTTTGCTTCCAAAGCTGGGCAGAGAATTTGCGGAGGATTGGTTGCCGGCCCTGTTTCGCGCCGCAATCACCGCTCATGGAGCTCCAACACTCGTTGCTGACCTTTGCACGATCGAAGGAAGCGCGTTTCGCGGGGTCCAAAAGGTCGTTCGCGATGTTTCCTCCTACGGCCTCGCTCTACGCATCACAGCCGAAGATCTTG
>DATBQC010001063.1:0-6010 GCA_036561065.1 Methylobacter sp.
AAATTTATCACCCACACTTTAATGAGGACAAAATTATGAAAAAATTAGCATTCGCATGTGCAGGTATATTGTTGTTTTTGAGTACTGCAGTTTTCGCTGAAGAACATACTAAGGCGGCTCTAGAACACGCCAATGCGGCTGTAGCCGAGGGTAAAGCCAATAAGCCTGAAGCTTTGGTCGAACACGCAAAATTGTCCCTGGAACATACGCTAGCTGCCGCCATAATAGCCAAAAGCGTACCCAAAGGTCATTTAGATGCTGCCGCCAAGGAATTACAAGAAGCCATCGATCACGGTAATTTGGATCATACGGACGTAGCTACCAAACATGCTGAAGCCGCTGTAGACCATATTAAAGCAAGCAGCAAATAGCTTAGTCTTTCAAGAAAAAGGGCGGAGTAATCCGCCCTTTTTTTGTTCAATATTTTGTTGTTTATTGAATAATCACGTTGCTAAAAATACAACCAATCAACCATTGCTATAGATAAAACTGTTTAATATCCGATAGTTGTTGCGATAGGTCTGTCATATAACCGTATTAAACGGTATAATTGCGCAAAACATTCATCCAGTTAATTGAGAATGCAGTGGATATTAAAGAATACATGAAAACGCTGGGGCAGCAGGCCCGGAAAGCAGGGCGTGAAATAAGCCGTACAGAGTCTGGCAAAAAAAACCAAGCCTTGCTGGAAATTGCCAAATTTATTGAAAACAGCCATGAGTTGTTGATCTCGGAAAATCGCAAAGATTTGGATGCAGGCAAGAAAAACGGCTTGGATGCGGCCTCGCTGGACAGGCTGGAATTAAAGCCTGCCGGTATTCAGGCGATGGTTGAAGGGCTAAGACAGGTTGCCGCGTTACCCGACCCGGTCGGTGAAATCAGCGACTTAAGCTACCGACCCAGCGGCATACAGGTAGGCCAAATGCGCGTTCCTTTAGGCGTAATCGGCATTATTTACGAATCCCGCCCTAATGTGCCGGTCGATGCGGCGGCCTTGTGTCTTAAATCCGGCAATGCCTGCATTTTAAGAGGCGGTTCGGAAGCCATTCATTCCAATCAGGCGATTGCTGCGTGCATTTCCCAAGGTCTGGAAGCGGCAGGTTTACCGGTGGAGGCCGTGCAAATCGTGGCGACCGCAGATCGTGCGGCGGTGGGTGAATTAATCACCATGAACCAATACGTCGATGTGATCGTACCGCGCGGCGGCAAAAGCTTGATCGAGCGCATTTCCAAGGACGCGACGATTCCCGTGATCAAACATCTGGACGGCATCTGCCATGTTTATATCGATGATACAGCCGACATAGACAAAGCAATCAAGATTGCGGTCAACGCCAAAACCCATCGCTACGGCGTTTGCAATGCGATGGAGACCTTGCTGGTTGCCGAGAGCATTGCCGCAAAAGTTTTGCCGCTACTGGCTGAAAGATACATCGAAAAAGGCGTTGAATTACGCGGCTGCCTTAAAACCTGCTCCTTGATTCCAAACTGCATCAGAGCGACAGAGGAAGACTGGGATACCGAATATCTGGCGCCGATTTTATCGATCAGGATAGTCGACGGCATCGATCAAGCGATGGGGCACATCAATCAGCACAGCTCAGGGCATACCGAAGCGATTGTGACCGAAGACTACACCTTGGCCCGCCGCTTTTTGCGGGAAGTCGACTCCAGCTCGGTGATGGTGAACGCCTCGACCCGCTTTGCCGACGGTTTTGAATACGGCTTGGGCGCCGAAATCGGCATCAGCACCGACAAGCTGCATGCTCGGGGACCTGTGGGATTGAAGGGACTGACCTCGTTGAAATACATCGTTCTGGGTGACGGCCATATCCGGCAATAAATGATCGGCATCTTCGGTGGCACCTTCGACCCGGTTCACTATGGGCATTTACGCTCGGCGCTTGAAGTTAAGGACATCTTCGGGTTAACTGAAGTCCGGTTGATTCCCTGCGCTAATCCACCGCACCGCGAACAGCCTGCCGTAACCGCCGAAATGCGCTTGCAAATGCTGGAGCTGGCAATAAAAAACCAGCCGGGGCTAAAGATCGATACCCGTGAGCTGGACCGATACGACCAGCATCAAACGCCGTCGTATATGGTCGATACACTGGAGTCTTTAAGACAGGAGTTCCCAACCGAACCGGTGCTGTTGTTCATCGGCAGTGACGCGTTCAAACATTTAACCGGCTGGCATCAATGGCAGCGGTTATTCGACTATGCGCATATTGTGGTGCTAACCCGGCCGGGTTTTGAATCACAGCTACTCAATGATTTTTTTAAAACCAGACTGGCTGAAAATATTAAAGAGCTGGCACAAGCAAACGCCGGAAAATTATGTTTCCAGCAAGTCACCCAACTGGATATTTCGGCAACAGCGATCAGGGACATAATTGCAAGAAAACAAAATCCGGGTTTTTTATTACCCGATGCTGTCATAGAATACATTAAGCAACACAAGCTTTACGAGACATGTTGATCTCATTATAGCATTTCAAAACCCGGTGCCTTTGTCCCCTTTCCTGTTGGAGAGGGTTAGTGAGAGGAGATTTAAAAACCGGGTTTTGATGTGCAAACACTTTACACTAGGAATTTGAATGCAAGCAGAAGATATATTGAAAATTGTCCAGGATGTTTTGGATGAACGCAAAGGGCAACACATAACGACACTCGATGTTCGGGGCAAAACCAGTTTCACCGATTATATGGTGGTAGTAACCGGTACTTCGGATCGTCATCTGAAGTCGTTATGTGAATACGTATCGGAAAAGCTAAAGGAAAACGGCGTTAAACCTTTAGGCATGGAAGGCGATCTGGGTTCAGATTGGGTGTTGTTGGATTTGGGCGATGTGATTGTCCATGCGATGAATGCCCAGGCCCGCGATTTTTATCAGCTTGAGAAACTGTGGTCGGTTGAGGGTTCTTCTAAAGAAGGCGAGCAGCAAGCTTCGTAGTTTGGCGCTACTTCCCAAGCTACTGAGATTGTGAAAGTATTCCTTTTTTGAACAAAACTTAAAAACTCACCACGAAGGCACGAAGAGCACGAAGTTTTCAATACATTGAATAAAAGAAATTATTTTTCTTCGTGTACTTCGTGCCTTCGTGGTGAAGAATGCTTTTACCGACTCTACCGCTTGGGAATTCGGTTCTGGAAGCTCTAGCTTTCGTGTCGCGAAGCTAGAGCTTCACTTACTGGTTTCAAGCAGTCGCTTGAGGGCCAGCATATACCAACTAAAACCTAACAGAAGCCGTAAGCCTTAGCATACGCGGCTCCACCGGATGCCTGAGTATGCCATCCACACCAGCGGCCGCTTCCCCCTGCAAGCGGGAGGTATAGGCATAAGCGGTGTCATTGCTCTTGGAACCCAGCACGTTGAACAGATCAAGTTCAAGTTTCAAGTCCTTATGCTCATAGCCAAGCCCCCAATTCACCAGTGTCGTGTCGCCGGCTGTCAGGTTGCCGGTGTCATTAAGCGGAATATCGCCAAAATGGCGCAGGCGTAACGATGTAAAGGTGTGAAAGGGGAGTTGCACGACCGCCCCGGCGCTGATTATCCGGCCCACCGAATTGGAGATATGGTTAAGCTCGCGCGGCACGCCGACATAACGCGCTTTTGAAAAAGACAGGTCGGCATCCAGGGTCAGCCAGTCGGTTGCTTTGTAATAGTTGCTCCATTCCACGCCGTGACGTTCACTGCGTCCGCTGGGTTCTGTGCTGCTCGCATCGCCGACGAAAATCAGTTCGGAATTGACCTGCATCCACCACAGCGCCACCGTGGAATTTAACCCCGGAATAAACTGGTTGCGCACTCCAATTTCACCGCCGCGCGTCCGTACTAGCGGCGATACCGAATCGGCGGCGTCGCCGCTGACCGGGTTGACGCGCAAAGTGGCTCCGCGCGCGTCGTTGGAGTGATGTCCGTAACCCAGATTAACAAACACTTCGTTATCAATCCAGGGGCCGAAAATCAGGCTGAGTTTGGGACTGAGCAGCGACGCGTTGCGTTGGCCTGAATTGGCCGCAAGCGTCAGGCTGTTGACATTAATGTCCAAAAAATCGGCCCGTAATCCGGAAATGCTGCGGAATTTTTCCAGCCACTGAACCTGATTTTTCAGGTAGACCGCCACGCTGGTTTCGCTAATGTCGTCCTGGCGCACCGTCTGGAAAATCCGGCGTTGTTCGGTGTGGTTTAACGCGGCTCCGATGACCTCGTCATGGCGGATTTGCAGACCTATACTGTTGTCGACATCCATCCCGAACCATTTGGCAAACCAGGTTTGTTCGCCGTTGCCGCCGGATACCACGCGGCGCTCGGTTTGATACACCTGATCGCCTTGCACGGGATTATCAAGGAAGCCGGTAGCATTGGAATAAAGGTTGAGGTCGTAATAAACCAGATAGGCATTAAAGTCGTTTTTATAGCTGTCGCCCCGACTCCAAGCGTTACTGGATAAGCTGTAACGACTGCTGTTGCCGCCGTCGGAAGGATCCATGCTACCGTATAGGTCAAGCGTGCCGCTATCGATAGCCCGTTCCGGAATCTGGTTGGTTGCGTTCCAACTGGAGTGATAGGCCTTGGCGTTGACCGATAAGCCCCAGTCTTTGTTGTCCAATGTGTAGCGCAACATGCCGTTGTATTTACCCAAGTCTTCCGGCTGTTTCCATACGCCGTTATAAGCATTGAATTCGCCCGCAGCCAGCAAATTGCCTGAACCGACTTTTGTGGAATCGGCCAATAGCGTGCGGTAATAGCCGAACTCGCCGCCGGTAAATTTGAGCAGCCCTTTGGGTAAATTATGCATCGTGTGCATACGCGAATAACCGGCGGAAGAAAAGTCGCCCGCATCGGCGTAATAAGGCCCTTTTCCGTAGTCGATGTGGTCAACCATTTCAGGAATGACGCTGTTCAAGTCCAGATAGCCTTGCCCGTGCGCATGGCTGGGCATGTTCATCGGTACGCCGTCGACCATCACCGAAAAGTCGGTGCCGTGATCCAGGTTAAAGCCGCGCAAATAAAACTGGTTGGCTTTGCCTGAACCGCTGTGCTGGGTCGCCAACGCGCCCGGTACGACCTCAACCAGTTCGCCGGCTCGGGCCAAAGGCCGGTAACTAAGCTTCGCTTGCTCGACTACGCCTTGCGATGCCGAGGAGGCGACACCCAGTAAATCGGTTGTCTGGCTTTTGACTTCCATCGTTTCCAGAGTAACGGTGTTTTCTTCGTTTGTGGATGATGCTTGCGATGCTTGTGTCTGGATAAATCCGACAATGATTAATGAACTGAAGATGAGCTTTTGCATATTTGTCCTCGTGCGCCGCCCGCGCATGGAAAGTTGTTTTACACAACAGAGGACAAAGAAAACGAGAGATGACACGGAGCTGTACTGTCACTTTCGCAGACAGCCCTCCGCTGTACCGAATTAAACTTTCGGGCCGGTCTCCGGGCTTATAAGTGGCGCTAGCCTGAATCATCACCTTCCCATGCGTAAACACAGTGGCATCTCGATGAAACTTTTACTTATATACCGTTGCGGGGGCAGCGTCGGATTTGGCTTAAACCTTACCGACTTCCCGTTTAACCATTGGGTTTGAAAAACCTTCTGGAACCTGAAAGCAGGGATGATTATAAGGGGTAGGGGGGATAAAGCAAATTTGCTGGATTACGGGGTTAGTTTTTGTGTAATTAGTTTTTTATCTAGAGCTGAATTTGTTTATACTCAGGCGGCATTAAAGAACAAGGCGGTGTGGTGTTGTGCCGTTCAGGATTTTTGATACACCATTTAAGGCATCTACTTAACGTTAGGCTAAAGAGTAAACGGGAAAAATACATGTTTGAAGCATTGCTCGAAGAAATTTTTAAAAACGTGGGCGATCTACATATAAAGATCACACCGGAAGAACACCAAAAACTCATCAATGAATTTTTACCTTGGCTTTCGACGGAATGCGAGCCCCTATTAGGTGCATCTAAAGCCGTACTTGGAAAAAATGTCTTTGACGAATCAGAAATTG
>DATBQC010001064.1:0-9890 GCA_036561065.1 Methylobacter sp.
ACCCCACCAGCAGTTGCCGGATGGGCATTGATGCAATGGCAGTAGTTGATCCGACTCTGAAAGTCTATGGTGTGGAAGGCCTACGAATCGCTGATGCGTCGGCTATGCCGGAAATCACCTCAGGGAACACCAACGCCCCCAGCATGTTGATGGGTGAACAAGTTGTGCGGTTTATCAGGGCGGAGCATAAGGCGGGATAAAAATCTGTAGCTATTCAGCCGTAGATGGTTACGGATGAAGCGGTATAGATATCCCAAGCTGTTGCACCTCATAAAAAATTCAAAAGGCTCAAAGCAAGCTTTGAACTCCAGTATTAGAATGTTCTGGAGTCCAAAGCTTGCTTTGGTCATCTCAAAATAGGCTTTGATTTGCGATTTAAATAAAGGGGAGCCGGGTTGGGGCTTGAGTCTGATTGTCATGTTTTTTAAAATAATAAGCTAATCTGTTTCTTGTAAGTAACAGATTAAAAACGCATTAAATTCTGTGTCACCCAAATTTGATAATATCTAGTTAAGATAACTTTGCTCTAATAATTACGTCAGTTTTGTAATGAGGAGATGACAATGTTAAACGAACTTAAATCTTCAATTTCTTTACTTCAATCCTATCTTACGTGGTTCCTGAACTTGTCGTCAGGAGGGCTGGCAACCTACACCCTGGCGCTGTTTTTTATCCTGTTCATGATTTTTGAGTTTTGCGATCCCAGGGAAAAGCTACCCGCAAATCAGTTGCGCCAGTCCTACCGGGCGAACCTCGAGTTATTTGTTTTTAACAGCGTTGTGATGTCGTTATTGGCGGTGCCGTCGCTGCTGGTTTTGGCTGAACAATTCGCCGGTAAAGGCTTGCTCAACTATATTCAAAATCCAGTTGGGAAGGCAGTTATTTCGTTTCTAGCGATTGATTTGTTGTTATATGCTTTGCATAAAGCCAGTCACAGCTTTGATTACTTGTGGATGTTTCACAAGGTGCATCACAACGATCCGTATTTGAATGTTTCAACGGCATTTCGGATACATCTTTTGGAAATAGGTGTCCTCACCGTCATGAAGGCGCTGCTGATTGTCGTGTTAGGCATAAAAGGGTCATTCTTGCTGGCGAATGAGGCGATTATCGTGTTTTTCACCATGTTGCATCACAGCAATATTACCTTTCGTGGCGAGCAACTGCTCGGTTGGTTTATTATCACGCCTTATCTGCACCGTGTTCACCATTCAACCCGGCGTAGTGAACACGACCGCAACTATGGCGCGGTTTTGTCAATATGGGATCGCTTGTTCGATACCTTGGCGGAGCTGAATCCGGCGGCAATAGGCCTCAATGGAAGCTTGCCTCAAGGTCTTATAAACTTGGTGAAGTGCGGGTTTACCATGACGGGCGGCTTCTCCGCTCAACCTGGCAGCCTTGATGTGATGATCGCTGAAGCCGCCTATTACAAAGCCGAAAAACGCGGTTTTCGGCCAGGCTACGAGCTTCGGGATTGGCTGGAAGCCAAAAGTGAAATTATCAGATTGGTTTACGGCGAGGAACAGGTCAGAAATAAGCTGATGCAAAAATGGCGGGGTTTAGTTGGAATCATGAGTAATGCCTTAAATGGCAAAAACCAGAAATATCCGTTGTTTCGTAGGCAGCTGAACTGAGAATACAAGCTGTGCCGAAGAAGGGCGTGCGCAATGTAGATCGTGCGTTTCCTTCGCCGGCTAGCCATCAACCCCCTTTAAGCTTATCCAGCACCAGGGTTAATTTCTCCAACTGTTTGTGTAAGACGCGGGTTTGTTTTTCCGCATGCTGCTTGTCGAACTCCAGCTTCATGCATTTATCGGTCAGCTGTTGGTTGGCCGCCTTCAGCGCCTCAATTTCCGAGCGCAGCGCCGCGATTTGGTTATCCTGAGCACTGCTGGAGACGCTAGCTGGACTATCGACTGGCTGCTTTTCTTCGCTCTGGGGAGCCGTTTCGAGACGCTCGACAACGGCTTCAGTGGCGTCAGCTGCACTGGCAGGGACGATGTCGGTCTCTGGTTCTGGGTTAATGCCCGCTATCCCACCTTTCAAAAGCATAGCGTTGATTTTATTGCGGAGCAGTAAAAATACCGCAGCCTCGCTGGTCTTGCCGTCACCGCAAACCACAATGATAGGCTTGTCACGATCTAATGTTTTAAGTTGCATCCGTAATGAGAAAAAAGGCTCATTGATGCTGCCTTCAAGGTGAAATTTTTCAAATTCATCCGGCGTACGTACGTCCAGCAATGTAGCGCCCTGTTGCACTGCCTTTTGCATTTCTGTGTGATCGACAAAAGTTAGCGATGGCTCTTTTATCAAGGACACAAATTGCGGTTTATTCAGCCGCAATAAAGAAATATCGGTCAGTGCTGTAATGGTGACGTTTCTGGGCGCATCGGAAAGCAGTGCGTCTTCGCCAAAGGTATCGCCGGTAGCCAGCCGCGCCAGTTTAATCTCTTTCGCATTAGGCGTAGGTTTACGCGTTAGCTCGCAGTGTCCGTTTTTAATCAGGTAGTAATAATCCCCCATGCTGCCTTGTTCGATAATAACTTCACCCTTGCTGAAATGAACGGCTTCCAGGCTCATCAAGATTTTTTGCAGATTGGTCGGGGGGAGGCGTTGAAAAATCGGCGATCTCAATAATGCTGACATCCAGTCGTCTGAATCGTCTTGAGTCTCTTCTGTAAACATCTAACTGTTGTCCTTTTTATAAACAGGGGGCTAAGATTGCTAGCAATATCGGTATTCAGCCGTGAAAAGCATAGCATGCCGTTGGCGACGGCATCAATCGGTGAATCGGGTCTAATTCGGCAGAGTCTTTTCTGTGGCAATGCATCAACAATGGAACGAGAGATGCATTTTTTTGTAATCATTTTAGTACATAATGCAGCAATTTGATTACTTGGCAACATTTCAACTGTATCAGTGCGCGAGAAATGAATCTGTTTTGGAATTTTTGGCTAGTGATCGACCAAGATAAAAACATAAAAATTGTTTAAAAATCAGTAGAGCTGCGCGGCGTTGGGAAATCACGTTGAGGCATGGTCAGCTGTTCATCAGAGGGAAAGATAAAACGGTTTTTTTTCTTCTCCGGACAAAACTTAGCTTACCTGCGTTTTTTTAGGCAACTTTAACAATTAAAATTATAATCAGATAAATTTTACTCCATTCCGGGTAAAACGAACGATAGACAACCAATACAGGGGGAAGTCAATGGAAAGAAAAGAAGCGATGGACTTTATGATTAAGTTGCTCAAACTTATGCTGCATAAAGAAGGATCTGATTTATTTATTACCGCTGGTTTTCCACCTGCAATAAAAGTCAAAGGCAAAATGTCTCCGGTTTCTCAGCAGCCGTTATCGGCTAATGATTCCAAGGCTCTGACGCAGTGCATCATGAATGATAAGCAGCTCAAGGAGTTTGAAGAAACGCAGGAATGCAATTTTGCCATTTCACCCGCAGGGCTCTGCCGGTTCCGGGTTAATGCCTATGTCCAGCAAGGCTGCCAGGGCTTGGTTATCCGGGTCATTGCCGCAGAAATACCCAATTTCGACAAATTAGGTCTGCCGCCTATTTTGAAAGAAGTGATGATGAACAAGAACGGTCTGGTCATCATGGTCGGCGGTACCGGATCAGGTAAATCAACGTCTATGGCGGCTATGATCGACCATCGCAATGCGAACAGTTACGGTCATATCATTACGCTGGAAGATCCCATTGAGTACGTGCACCCCCATAAAAACTGCATCATCATGCAGCGGGAAGTCGGCGTCGATACCAAAAGCTGGGAAGCCGGACTGCACAACACCCTGCGGCAGGCCCCCGATGTGATCGTGCTGGGCGAAATTCGCGACGAAGAGATCATGAATTACGGGCTGGAGTTTTCCCAGACCGGCCATTTGGCGTTGGCTACCTTGCATGCGAACAATGCCAATCAGGCTATCGACCGGATTTTAGGTTTCTTTCCGATAACGAAACAGGCGAAATTGATGCAGGATATTTCGGTCAATTTACGCGCCATTATTTCCCAGCGACTGGTTAAAACCGTTGATGGTGGGCGCTGTGCGGCCATTGAGATATTATTAAATACGCCGTTGATTTCAGATTATATCGCTAAAGGCGAGGCTTCCAGCATCAAACCGCTGATGGCCAAGTCACGGGAACTGGGCATGCAGACTTTCGACCAAGCCTTATTGGAGCTGTATCGGGATGGGAAAATAGATTATGACGAAGCTTTAAGAAATGCCGATTCCCAAAACGAGTTGCGCTTGCAGATCAAATTGGCATCCGGCGAAGACCGGTCAACCGGCGGGCTTTCGTTGCAATCCAAAGACGATGGCGGTGACGAGGATGATATTGAACCAGTCGCTTTCAACAGGGCAGGATTTTCCTCGAAAGCTAAAAAGGATCCGTCCGATTTTAGCAGTGAAAAATGACTTTGCAATTAATGTCTTCGGCGATCGACGTTTGTTCTCCGACCACTACGACGCACAACTTCGTGTTGCTACGCTGTGCGTCATGACTTCTGTAATGATTTGACGTCTGTCAGATAGTCTGGCATTTTGACTGCGCTTCCTGTGCCCCTTCTCGGCGTTATTAAACAGAAAACATAAATGGAACATTCATGACCCTGACACCTTATTTGAAATTAATGCTGGAAAAAAATGCCGATAGCTTGTCTTTAAAAGCGGGCTCTCCGGCGCTCTTGGGATTAGCCGGGGAGGAACATCCTTTGGGTAAAAATGAGCTAACCTCAAATATCATCAAAGAAATCACTTTTAGCCTCATTAATGACGACCAGAAACAGGAATTGGTTCAGAATAAAGCGCTAAAGTTTAATTGCTCCGCCCCTGACGGCGAGAAATTCATGGCTAGCGCCAAGGTTGAAGATAACGGCTTGGTGCTGTTTATTGTCCCGGATTCCGGTCAAGCAAAAACAGAACCCGATGCGACAGAAGCCGCTGATTATAAAGGTCCAGAGCGTAGACAAAGACCAACCAGTTACCAAATTCTGGGTGAAGCGCCGAAAGATGATTTAGACATTCTGCCGTATTTGGCAGAAATGGCTAAATTGGAAGCCTCTGATTTGTTTTTAACGGTTGGAGCGAAGGTTAAAGCCAAAATTTTCGGACGTGCCGTGCCTTTGGATGATTTTATTCTGACGCCCGAGTTAACAAAGTCGGGCGCTTTCGGGATTATGACCCAGGAACAAATCGACGAGTTTTTAGTCACCAGAGACTTGGATTTTGCGATCAGTCTGCCGGACGGCAGTGCGCGTTTTCGCGCCAATGCCTTTTATCAGCGCAAGACCGTAGGTTTGGTGATGCGCTTGATTCCTTCTGTTATACCGACCGGCAAGGAGTTAGGCACGCCGGATATTTTGATGGAACTCATCATGGCCAAACGCGGCCTGTTGTTGATGGTAGGCGGCACCGGGTCGGGCAAATCGACTACGCTGGCGGCCATGATCAATCACCGCAATGCCAACACAGCCGGCCATATTCTGACCATTGAAGACCCGGTCGAATTCTCGCATCCGAACCTGAAATCAATCGTCAATCAGCGCGAAGTCGGCGTAGATACCGACTCCTATGCCAGAGCGCTTAAAGCCTGCTTGCGGGAAGCGCCCGATGTGATCTTAATCGGCGAGATTCGGGACAGAGAAACCATGTCAGCCGCTTTGGAGCTGGCCAATACCGGTCACTTATGTATCTCGACCATGCATGCCAACAATGCCAATCAGGCCATGGAGCGGGTAATCAACATGTTCCCTCATGATCACCATGCGCAGTTGTTTATGGATCTTGCGGTCAATTTAAATGCCGTTATTTCCCAGCGTCTGATTCCCGACACATCAGGGAGACGTTGCGCCGCGATTGAAGTGATGATCAACACCCCTCATATAGCGAGCCTGATTTTAAAAGGGGACTTGAATGAAATTAAGACGGCCATGACATCAAGCGGCAGCAAAGGCATGAGGACATTTGATGACGCTTTGTTCGGATTGTACAAAGACGGAAAAATCAGCTTGGAAGAAGCGCTGAAAAATGCCGATTCCAGTAACGATTTGGAAGCCAAGATTAATTTCGGTTGATTTGAGGAATGGAATGTAGATAACGTAAAGTTAGCGGCCACGGGTACGACCTACCCAGTAACGGGGTTTACGGGAATTATGTGAAGCTGCAAAAATGACTATGCCTTCGCTCTCTTGTCGGTAGAAAAGCGAGAAAGGAAACCCTTTGAGAAAAACGCGCCTCGTATTTGAAGCTGATGGTGTCCCTGATAGAGGGAAAGTCAACGCTCGGGCAGTTGCTTCTTCGACGGCTTTGGTAAAGCGGTCTCCTAAGCCCGGTTGTGCTTCGTTGTAATAAGCGACCTCAGCAAGAAATTCTTGGCGAGCTTCTGCGACAAAACGTGCTCGCTTCACTGGGTCATGCGCCTTGCCTCAGCAAACACATCCTCTGCCGGATAGGTTTGTAGTTCCCCCCTGTCGAAAGCGGCGACACGCTTCTCAATTTCTCGTTCCCACGCTGTTTCGATTTCGGATAGGGGGGAGTCATGTAGTGACTCAAGAAGAACCTCAGCAAGATGTGCTCGCTCTTCAGGCAAAAGTGAACATGCTTGTTTCTCTAATTCGACTAGTAACGCGGACATGGTGAATACTCCTTTGGCTGTGATTAAGGCATTTTACTCTTGGCGTTCCCAGTTGTCTTGGTTTGGTCGCTAACGTAGAAGTGAGGGGCTGCGCGCTTTTGCGCAGTCCCTCTCGACTGCCGGGTTAGCCCGCAACGTGCGTACGTTTGTTGATGATTTGCGCATTTAACATTGCGAAGCGACCACCATCCAAGGTGATTGGCTTCAACTTAAGGGGCTTCAGCCGCGTGACAATAGCGGCGGTGTTGGGAGAGCCGCCAACCCTTCCAGGAGTGAGCATGAATGCATGACTCTGAAAAGAACCTAAAGAGGCGACCTCCTGAAATATGGTTTCCATAGAGAGACGCTTGGTAGGTGAGGTGGGCTGAATAGCCATCACCAAACCACGACACTTGCGGTTAGCGGCACATGCTTTGAGTATGCTTCTAAGTTCCTGCAATGTCAGGGGACTCTCTTGCGGAGAGCTACAAATAACGTGAATGCTTTCTCCAGTGGTGATGTCCTTCACCTCGCCCCGAAAGGCACTATTCGGACAGCCCGTTAAGCTCCGAATGACGGTGGACTTTCCGGAGTTTCGGTTCCCGATTACGGCAACAAATTTCTGCACAGTCACTCCTTTCATGTGGGCTAACGTAATATATACGACATCAGCTGTCCAATAATCCAGGAGATATGTCGTATAATCATGCTTAATTAAAGTTATCTTATTGTTTTTACTTGGCTAGAGTATAAGCCAAGGCGACATGTCGTGCAAACAAATACGACATCGATACAACCCATAAAATTACTCGACCAAACCATGTAGGATACGCTGTGCGTACCCCTTGGATGCCGAAAGGTATGCACAGCGTACCCTACTAGTTTCCAAGTTCCGGCTGGGAGCCAGCACAAAAACTTTATCCGTGTTTATCAGTCAAATCCGCGTCATCCGCGTTCTATTTTTTAGCTGTTGATTGAAAACCAAATTGGAAGATAACTCGGTATAATGGGCAACAATTCTAATTTTTTTAAAGTGATATGAGTAAACAAAGAAAAGCAGTGGCATTAATTTCCGGCGGACTGGATTCAATGCTGGCGGCGAAAACCATCATGGAGCAGGGCGTCCATGTCGAAGGCATCAACTTCTTTACCGGCTTTTGTGTGGAAGGCCATACCCACGCGATCAGAGCCAATGACAAGGCCAAGCCTAAACGCAACAACTCCCTATGGGTCGCCGAACAGCTGGGCATGAAGCTGCATATCGTCGATGTGATTGATGAATATAAAGACGTGCTGATCAACCCGAAACACGGCTACGGCGCTCATATGAACCCTTGTCTGGATTGCAAGATTTTCATGGTCAACAAAGCCAAGCAGTGGATAGTGGAAAACGATTTCGACTTCATCATCACCGGCGAAGTGATCGGACAACGGCCTATGTCACAACGTAAACAGACGATGCCGATCATCTCCAGGGAGTCCGGCGCGGACGATTTGTTATTGCGACCCTTATGTGCGAAGAACTTGCCTGCCACTTTGCCTGAGCGGGAAGGTTGGGTCGACCGGGAAAAACTGCACGATTTTAGCGGTCGCTCACGCAAGCCGCAGATGGCGATGGCCAAAGGTTTTGGCTTTGACGACTATGCCCAACCAGCGGGCGGCTGCTGTTTCCTGACCGATGCCAGCTACTCGGCCAAACTGGTCGACTTATGGAAGGCGCGTGACGGCGACAAGCAATACGACCTGGATGATGTGATGCTGCTAAAAGTCGGCAGACACATCCGGCCGGGACAAAATTATAAAATCATCGTCGCCAGGGAAGAAGGCGAAGGCCGATTCATGCAGGGCTACAAAAAAGAATTTATCACTCTGCATTGCGCCAGTCATGCGGGCCCCCTAGTGCTGGTCGACGGTTCGCCTTCTGCCGAGGATTTGTTCATGGCCGCAAGAATTACCGCCCGCTACGGACAGGGACGCGATGCCGAACAAGTCGATGTGAGCATTGCCGATAAGGACGGTTCCGAACGGATTATTCAGGTCAAGCCGTTTGCTGCGGACGAAATTCCGCAAGAATGGTTTATATGAGCAGGGAAATCCTAAACGCCCGTCGCCTGTTGTGTCCGTTGCCGGTTATTCGTACACAAGACAAAGTCAAACAGCTTAAAGCGGGCGATCAGTTGGAGGTTATCTGTACCGATCCGGGCGTGATGCAGGACATCCCTGCCTGGTGCCGAATCAATGGACATAAGGTGCTGGAAACCAGTTCGGGTGACCATGAATACATTATTATCCTGGAAGTGGGCGGGTAATGGCTGAAGTTTCAGATGCCGTAAAAATGGATAAATTAAAAGCCAGAGCCAGCTATGTCGGCGCGGCGATTAATGTTTTCCAGACGCTGATCAAAATCGGCTTCGGCATCCTCGGGCAGTCTGCGGCTTTGATTGCTGACGGAATTCATTCGCTATCGGATCTGCTCAGCGATCTGCTGGTGATTATTGCGGTCAGATTGGGCAGCCGCGAGGCCGATCATGAACATCCTTACGGTCATCGCCGCTTTGAAACCATTGCCACGGTTATACTAGGCGTCGGCTTAATCGCCGTCGGCGGCGCAATCGCTTGGTCGGTCATGGAGCGCATGGCGAATCCCGAGCATCTGCCTGTACCCAACGTGTTGTCATTGGCTATCGCGGCAGTTTCAATCCTGATTAACGAATGGTTGTACCATTACACCAAGCGCATCGCCAAAACCACCCGCTCCAAACTGCTGCTGGCCAACGCTTGGCACCAGCGTAGCGATGCGATTTCGTCGCTGGTGGTATTGTTCGGCATAGGCGCGGTGATGCTGGGCTACCCGTTGGCCGATGCGGTGGCCGCGATTGTGGTTGCGTTGATGGTGGCTAAAATCGGTTTGAACCTGGTGCTGGATAGCATCAAGGAATTGGTCGATACCTCCTTGCCGCCCGCGCTGGTGGATGAGATCAGATCTGCTATTCACGCCATTGACGGCGTCGAAGGCATCCATTTATTGCGCACCCGGCAAATGGGCGAAGATGCTCTGATTGATGCGCATATCGTCGTCGATCCCCGGATCACCGTTTCGGAAGGGCACATGATCGGCGACATCGTCAGGGATGATTTGATCAAGCGTTTTGATGATGTGATGGATGTGCTGGTGCATGTCGATCCCGAGGATGACGAAAGCTTACAAGAGCAATCCAGGCCGCTGTCCCGCGGCGAAGTGCAACGCCTGTTGGATCGC
>DATBQC010001065.1:0-3021 GCA_036561065.1 Methylobacter sp.
ATTGAATTCATTCATACCGCAACACTGCTGCATGACGATGTTGTTGACGACTCCGACCTCCGGCGCGGCAAAGAGTCCGCCAATGCGGTCTGGGGTAATGCCGCCAGCGTATTGGTTGGCGATTACCTTTATTCCAGCGCGTTTGAAATGATGGTGCGCACCAGCAATATGCGGGTGATGGAAATCCTGTCGAAAACCACCACCGCCATTGCCGAAGGCGAGGTGCTGCAACTGTTAAACTGCAACAATCCTGAAACAACCGAACAAAAATATCTTGAGGTTATTGCCAGGAAAACCGCTATTTTATTCAGCGCCGCGACCAAATTGGCCGCCGTTATCGCCGGGGCATCAGCTGAGACCGAGCAAGGCTTGGCATTATACGGTCAACATCTGGGCGTCGCATTTCAACTGATTGACGATGCGCTCGATTACAAAGCCAGTCAGGATGAACTGGGTAAAAATCTCGGCGACGACCTTGCTGAAGGCAAACCGACCTTGCCGTTGATTTACGCGATACAAAACAGCACCGAAAGCGAGGCAAAAGTCATTATCGATGCGATCAAAAATGGCGATCGCGACGCCTTCAACGAAGTTTACGCCATCGTGCAAAGTACTAAAGCTATTGAGTACACTGAACAACGCGCCGACGAGGAAGCCCAAAAAGCGATAAGCGCATTAAGCGTGCTGCCTGATTCGGAATACAAGCAGGCGTTGACCTTATTGGCGAAATTTTCCGTCCAGCGCAATTATTAAGATGGCGCTCGTCTAGTCTTTAAGCAGCGCATTATAAGCATGCGCTTTTTCAAGCAGTCGGTTATATTTAAGCTCAACCTTATCCATAACCTCGGTTAAAAACTGCGTCACCTCGGCATCTTCAATGCCTTCTGCCGCCGACAGCATATAAGATTCCAGCTCGCTAACCGCGTCGGCATCGACAATCTCATCAAGCAGCACCGCAGCTTCGGTAGCGCTAAGCGCCTTAACCAGCTTTGATGCAGCCAAGCCCTGTTGCAACAATTGCTGCAACTCCTCAACTGCCTGCGCCATCTCCTGCGCTTTTTCATTAATCGCTTGAAACAGCGTTAAATTTTCGGTGAACTCAAGAAACTCATTAACCGCTTTTTTAAGCTCATACAAGCGCAGTTCGTGTTTTGCCTTTATTGTTTGCCGCATAGTTATATCCAGTTCACCAAAAAAATGGGTCAATTATAATTCAGATTTGGATTTATCGACTGATTCGGTAATTCTTTCAAGTTTTTGCCGGGCTGATGAACACACAAAACGGGGTGGTTGTGGGTAAATTAATGGTCGTTTCCATATTCGTCGACCGCTGATTGTAGAAAAGCCAGAAATTATAACTCGGTGATATAGCCAGTAAGTCCCTAATGTGTAAGGATGATCGAAGCCCAACATTTTTCATGGAGTACTTATGAACCCTAAAGACTTTTTGACTTCTACTTACGGCGTACGGATACCCCGGATTATTTATGGTACGGCCTGGAAGAAAGACCGCACTGCGGCACTGGTAGAGCAGGCTATCGGCCTGGGTTTTCGCGGCATCGATACCGCCTGCCAGCCCAAGCATTACAACGAAGCAGGTGTCGGCGACGGCGTGGCTGCCTGTTTGCATCGTGGGATAGATCGTTCTGAGCTTTATCTGCAAAGCAAATTTACCTCGTTGAGCGGTCAAGATCCGATGCAAGTGCCTTATGATCCCAACGCCAGTCTCAGCGAGCAAGTCGCGCAATCATTCCAGGCCTCGCTGAAAAACTTGCAAAGCACTTACTTGGATTGTCTGGTGCTGCATTCGCCGTTGGCAAACCCACAGCAGACAATGGAAGTGTGGCAGGCGATGGAACACATCTTTCACAGCGGCGGCGTCAAACAATTGGGGATCAGCAATTGCTACGATCCACAGCAGTTTGAGCATTTGTACCGAAATGCCATGGTTAAACCGGCCGTTATCCAGAACCGTTTTTATGCCGAGACTGGTTACGACCGCGCCATCCGCGATTTTTGCCGGGAACACCGGATCATTTACCAAAGCTTCTGGACGCTGACCGCCAATCCTCATGTGTTGACGCATGCCACGCTGCAAACCCTGGCGGTAAAATACCAGCGTAGCGCCGCCCAAATATTTTTCCGCTACTTGAGCCAAATCGGCATTATTCCGCTAACCGGCACCACCTCGGAAAGCCACATGTGCGAAGACCTGGCGATTTTCGATTTTGAATTGACCGACGACGAGTGCGATGCGTTGGAGATACTGCTTTGAGCGTGACTCTGTCGATATCCAAGGCCGAAAAACAGGATGCCGGGCAGATTGCCGCTCTCATCAATTCGGCTTATCGCGGCGAATCCAGCAAACAAGGCTGGACCACGGAAGCCGATTTACTGGCCGGGCGTAGAACCGATGCAGAAGAAATCCTACGTTTGATCTCAACTGACGACTCGATATTTCTGCTGTGCAAGACTAAAGCGGAACTGGTCGGGTCGGTGCATTTGCAGAAACAGGGGACGCAAGTTTACCTCGGCATGCTGGCGGTAAGCCCGACGTTACAGGGAAAAGGCATAGGCAAGCAGTTGCTGGAAGCGGCAGAGCAAGTTGCGCAGGAAACCTGGGCCGTCAATAAATCGGTTATGACAGTGATCGCATGCAGGATCGAACTGATCTCATTTTATGAGCGGCGCGGTTACCGATGCACCGGATTAAGCAAGGAGTTTCCGGCGAATCCAGAGCTATGGACGCCTAAAGTTGCCGATTTGCGATTGGAGGTATTGGAAAAAGTGTTGTAGGTTTTAGAGCTGAATAGGATTACAAAAATTGCACCGCTTGGAAAGATGTTGCGCACAAATATTATCTGGCCGTTGAGACAAGTCAGCATCGATACATGGTTAAACGCTAAAAAGTAAACTTGCTACAAACTGCGACAAAATAGGTTAAGTTAAGTTCCTGCAACGGCTCCATGCGTCGCCGTTACCACATCGATGTCTGTCAATCCAGCCCGCCCCGCATCATTG
>DATBQC010001066.1:0-34278 GCA_036561065.1 Methylobacter sp.
ATCAAGCAAATGGACAAATACTTAACACGCGTTGATGATCGCGCCCTGTTTAATTTGCCGCCCCTGCCACTACCGGTAGCGGAAAATACGCGACAACCCATAGCCAATACAGACAAACAAGAAATTCAGTGATGGCCATTAAAAAAGAACATCAATTCCCCAATGTAACCGAAGTATCCGTTATTCCAACGGATACCGATTTTTCCTTGGTTACTTCAGCTTCTGGCGAGTTGGTACAAGATGGATTCCAGTCAATTGATGAAGCCGTTATATTTGCCGCCCAACAAAAATGGGTTGTTGATTGGGCCGAGTGCATCGAAGCGGGTTTTGAATATCATCCCTATTGATATCCGCTATCGAATTAAACGCGACACGACGCTTTAGGCGGTTTTTGGGTATCCCATAAGTTATCCATCAATCTCAAATGATCCCTCAAAGCCAAGTTCTTTCATGGCCGCGTAAGCTCTATCGAGGCTAGTATATTGTTTTTGCTTCTTCCCACGGCTTGAGGTGGTCAGAAAGGTTCCAAAGTTGAAAACGGTGTTACGGCCTTCACGATCACGGGCGGCAACTGACCACTGAATCTTAGTGTCCTCTGGTTCTTTGAAAGAACCCCAAAAGCAAATGGTTTCAACGTCTCCGGCGGCGATAAGGGTTTTTAGTTCGGTCAATGTCATGGCTGCGGCTCTAATAAGTTTAAACTATCGTATTATATAATTTAAACTTTGTAAACTCGTTATTTAATGTTTGTCGATGTCGTGCCGGATGAAACATGCTTAAAAAAGCTGTTTAAATGGCCTAAAACTGTGTCAAATCGGCGTTATTGGGCCGGTCATTGTCATTCATGCCCTAACTTAGGCAACTTGGAGACGAAAGCAAAAAACAATTTTGCCCTCCCCTCTTTCATTTGAATCAATAAATAAATTGGCATGAATAAGTTTATGTTTAGTCGAATTCCCATCCAAGTTACAATGCAATCTGCTAGCAATTTTGAGGAAAGTTGATAGCAAACTCGACTGTATCGAAGCTCCAGATAAGAAAAATAATAAATCCGGAGCTTCGCTTTTTTTTGACTAGATTTTAATCAATCTAACGCAACCCCATAAAAAACGGCGGCTCAAGCTGTCTTTATCACCGACTTATCCACTTTTTCTGGGGATAACTTGAACGCCGATCCCAAAGCTTTGGGAAACCTGACCGACAAGAGCCTCCTAAAATCGAAAATTCACCGCTTTTTTTGCCAGCCAGTGCGATTTTTGATTATTAGACACATTCCCCCAGGCCGCAATAACCAAAAATCGCGCCTACGGCCTTCCTGCGTCATTTTTTGAAAATTAGGGCGACAGGTTGAAAAGTTGCGCCTGGCTGGGTTGGGTGAGCGCGTCGTTCCAGTCTTTGCCGGTCGGCGGGCGGGCGCGGATCGCGTCAGGACGGATAGCTTCGATAAGATCGGCGTAATGCTCGCCTTGCGCGTCGGCATCCGTGGCCGTGATGACCTTGGCGGCGGGGTACAGGGTTAAAACATAACGCAAAAAAGTTTCCTGTTCAGGAGACAGGCCGCCCCCGAAGGACAACACCAAGGCGGGAGCGGGATTAAGCTGGTGGTAGCTCATCGCGTCGAGGGCGCTTTCGGCCACGATCAAGCGCGGCGGATCGGCTTCGCGTGGCGTGTTTATCCGACAAGCAAATAAAGCTTTGCGTCCGCCAGAAGCAAAACCGGTGAAACCTTGGTTTTTGACTTCCCAGCCGGTAAGCCCTTCGCGGTCGTCTAGGCGTATGCGCTCGGCAAAAGCGGCAAGAGTGGTTGCAGTTAAGCCTCGGCTTTCGAGATAGCTGCCCGCATAGGGACGTAGCTGGTGCCATTGGGCGACCAGAGCGGCGCGGTCATGGGAAGTGGGTGGCACATAGCCTCGGAGGGTTTTGCGGGCGTAGCCCAGATTTCTGCCTTGGCGATGCATGATAAAATCAATCACGCTGCCGCTGGCATTAGTGTGAACGGAGAAAAACACCGCGTGGCCGTCCTCGCCCGTGGCAATGACGATCTTGTCACCCTCCGCGTGGCGCATGACCAAACTTGACCGGCTCGACTCGCGTTGGTCAAGTTCATAACCATAGGAAGCCGCCAGTTCGCCAAGGTTCAAGGCTTTGAAGCGTTCAAGTTCATCGTCACTGTGCATATTTCTTTCCCCACTGCCCACCCGTGTTACTAAAGACTGGATTGAAGAAGATAAGCCTTCCCCTGTCGGTTTGTTCTAAATTTATCTGGGTATGGGGGCGACGCCCCATTTAAAAAATTTGTGAGCGATAGCGAACTCCGATTCGTTTTTGGAGCTTTTTGAGCCGATAAAAAGTTATCCACAACCTACCTTACGGTTAAAAGAAGGATAAATATAAGGTTAAAAGGATAAGGGTGAAAAAACCGCCTTTTTCGTTCGTAATAACAGCAACTTAAAAAAACGACCCGGAACCTATAACTACCGAAACTCACTTTGTCGGAACCTATAACTACCGGTTTTTTGCTGACCCGGAACCTATAACTACCTATGTCGGAACCTATAACTACCGAAAAACGGCGACCCGGAACCTATAACTACCGGTTTTTTGCCTCTCAATTCGTTAAAAATGGTTAAGAAAAACCAACCCGGAACCTATAACTACCGCGACCCGGAACCTATAACTACCGAAAAGGGTCGCGACCCGGAACCTATAACTACCGGTTTTTCGAGTCTGTGGGTAATTTTTCGCTACTGGTTTTTTGTTCTTCGGCGATCTGCTTGCGTTTGTTGGCGGCTTTCATTTCTGCGCTGAAATCGGAAGAAGGTGTTAGCGTGTAAACCACATCTTCAATCTTGCCCCGCGCACCTAAAACAGGGTTCTTATCGACTTTCATTAGGACGCCAACTGATTTGAGTTCATCCCAGGAAGCATCTAGTGCCGCGATAGCTTTACGTTCAAGCCCATAGCCCTCCAGCAAGGAGCTATCCCGCTTAATGGTGCTGTAGCGAATTTCAAAAGGGGTGAGAATGCTGGCGAAAGTGAACTTTAAAGAAAGCTGCTTGTGCAACCAACGGGAAAGCTGGTTGCTGTGGCTCATCATTTGGGCATAGTTGTATTGCCGGTAGGTCAGAGCATCAATTTCTTGGGTGACGAGCGGGTGAAATTGCACCATCCATTTTGCATCCGGGTCGTCGATCAATTTATTTCTCGAGACAGCGGATAGACCTGAAAAATAGGCGCTTTTAGCGAATCCACTAGTCTTCCCCTCCCCCCGAATTTCAATAATGCTGCTGGCCAGAATTTGCAGGCTTAAGACGATTTGCTGATACGAACGGGTATGGCTGCGTTTCTTTAATTCCTCGCGTAGCGTGTAGAGGGTAAACACCACACCGCTGCGGAAGTTTGGCTTATCGAAAAATGCGTTTTGCTGGTCGGTAGCGATTTTACGCAAGGCGTCTTCGATCAACTCTTCATTGGCTGAAGGGTAATAATCTTTGCTGACACCTGTTTTTTCATCGAAAATACGCGCAGCCTGAATGATGGTTTTCATGGCTGTGCCACGATAGTTAAATTCAATTTGATGTAGGTCTAAAAAGCCTTTGATCTTGCGGATTTTGTCCATTTGCTGCCGTGATACCGTATAGCGCGGCACGCTGTCCCATAGATCGAAAGTATTGGAAAGTCGGTCTCGTTCATTTTCGCTGTTGCATAAGAATGTGCGGAAAAGGTCAAGTTGCTGGCCTTTAAAATCTGCATCTTTGGGCGGAACGACAAGATGTTCCTTGTTTAAATCGTTTGCTTTAGCCATAGCGTCCCCTTCCCTTTCGCGCTGCGCCGACAGGTTTTCATCAATCCCTTGCCTGTTTTTATTCATATAATCCTATAGCCCTATAAATTTATATGAATATAGCAATATAAAACTATATTTATATATGTCTATCATTGCTCGGCGCTGCTGCGGTCAAGATTAGCTGTTTGCGGCACGTTATATTTGGCGAACAGGTCGTTCAAGGCTTCGGCCAGAAGATCGTTCAGTTTCTTGCCGTCGTTTCGCGGATCGGCTTGCAATTGTGCGAGGGATCGTCGCACGGCGCGAGGAAAATGTGCACCGATCAAGACGGTTTCTTTTGATCCTGCCGATTCACGTGTTTTCGCCGGTTTGCCCTGTTTCGAAGGTGGCGGAGTTTGAATGACCGGCAGCGCGGTTCCGGCCAATTCTTTAAGTTGCGCTGCGCCCTTTTTAAGTGTGTTCGCCATTTCCTATAGCCCTATCGTTGTCTAGTAATTTATTAATATAGCCGTATAGTGCTCTAAGTTCAAGCGTGGCCTTATGTTTTGGGTCGAGCTCTGTGGGTGTCTGACCAACATTCATGCTGTCGCCGTAAATACTACGGTGATAAAGAACTACGGGGGCAACCTCTAGCCCTTCCTCCTGAGCAAGTTCGGCAGTGTCTTGGTGTCGTGTGCCTTGTACGGGCGCGGCGTTAATGACAACCACGGCACGGGGATTATTGGCTTGTTGCAAAATCCGCTTAATGTTGGGCAAGGTTTCAATATCGAACATTTGCGGGCGGATGGGTACAAGTGCTATGTCGGCATAAGTGGCCGCCTCAATACTAGCCTCGGCGGATTTGCCGGGGGTGTCAATGACCACGAAATCGAAGCCTTGCTCGGGAGCCGCTGGTAAGACATGTTTAAGACGTGCCGGCATGCAAGAAATCACTTGCGGGTTTTCACCCGCGCGACGGTCGCCCCAATTCGCGGCGGTTGTTTGTTGATCGAGGTCGATCACAAGCACCTTGTGGCCTTGTTCGGCGGCGAGGACAGCAAGAGCTAGGGCGAGGGTGGTTTTACCATTTCCACCCTTTTGCCCAATGATGGCGATTTTCTTCATTATATATTCCTATAGCCCTATATTTTTATATGGTTCGACTACTATACATGAATAACAATTTATAACTATAGGGCTATAGTGTCAAGTTAAGGGTGAACAGAGCGGCACCTGAGGGGTGTCGGCTTAATCGTGACGTAAAATTTTAAGGGATTCTTTTCTTGCTGTGTGCTAGGTTCAAGGCATGACAACAGAAATTGACAACCTTGTGCTTGAACATCTCCGTGCCATTCGCGCCGATAGCGCGGATACAAAGCGGGATATGCGAGACGTGAAGGCGCGGCTTGCTTCCATTGAAAGCTATATCGCTACCCTGCCGACCAGACCCGTACAGGCTTTACGATTGACGATATTGTTACCCGCATTGAGCGTTTAGAAAAACGTGCTGGCTTGCTCGACATTTAAATATGATTCGTTGCGGAGTAACAGACAAATAGAAAACGGAACCGCAGATTACGGCACTTTGTTAAACATATATTGCTATAGGAATTGGTTTATATATTAATATAAAACGATACTAATATATCCCTACAGACGACTTACAATCCAGGTATCAATGACCTTGGCCGCCTCCTGCATGAGGCGGCCGAAAGCAGGTGCATCGGGGAGACGACCGTCGAGCCACTGAACCCCATAAAGATGCAGGCAGTCGTCTTTGCCACTGCCTAAATCACTCCAACAAGGTTCGAGCGGCATAGGCATCTTGGCCGTGCCGCTCGTCCAATACGCGCTAAAACGGGGCCGGGCGTTGTGCCTGATGACACCCCGACCGTCCGCGTCCTGTTCAAAGTTCCAGCGTTTCATAAGGCTCCTTGGCGGTTAGGATGGGGGCAGGGGAGGGCTGTAGACTGTGCAGGAATTCGGCGGCACGTTGCGCGTGGGCGGCGGCACTGAAGATAGCCCGCTTGTCTTCTTTGAGGACTTTAAGCCAGCTTGCGAGATAGGATACATGATCTTCCCGCACTTCAGGGGTTAGCCCAAGGTCGGCGGATAAAAACGCGCTGCCCAGTTCGGCGACCAGTTCTTCCATGGCGTAGCCTTCGTCGCCCCATTTCTTGCGCCCTAAATCGCGGTCAAGCCGCGAGGGGTGCCGTGTCCAATGGCAACATTCATGCAACTGGGTCGCGTAAAAGCTTTCGGGGGCTTTGAAAAACTCGAACGGCGGTATTTGCACATGATCCGTACCGATGGCGTAGAACGCCCGATTGCCGCCATAACGAATATCAGCACCGGTGTTTCTGAAAAACTGCTCGGCGTGGTCAAGGCGTTGTGCGGCGTCAAGCTGCGGTTCTTGTGCCGTGGCGTAGTTGTTCGCGGGCAAATCGTCGATCTGTTCGACGTTAAAAACCGTGTAACCCTTCATAAAGGGGATTTTATGCTCCTCGTCCTCGCCGGTGTCTTGGTTCGGCTCGGTCTTGGTGAGGGTGTTGGCGTAGACAACAAGGCTGCCGTGTTCGCCTTTTCTAACGTGTCCGCCTAATTCCTGCGCCTATTTGAAGGTCATCCAGAGCGGAGCGTTATAGCCTTTGTCCATGGCTTCAGCCCACAACATCAGAATGTTGATACCGGAATAGGGCAGGCCGTTATGACGGAGCGGGCGGGTGATTTTTCCGGTGGCGTGTTCAGCGTTCCACGGTTTCAACCATGGCCGCTCGCCCTTTTCAAGCTCGGCGATGATTTTATCTGTGACGCGATTATAAACATCGGTGTTCATGATCGGGATTCCTTTCCCTTATTTGTAGAACAAAAATACAGAATAATTCAAGCGGGGAAGAACCCGCCCAAGGACTCGCCCTGGGCGGGGTTACGCTGTCGGTTAGTATTCGTCCGGCAAGAGGAAGGTAGTTACGCTCCGGTCGGCCTCGGTGATAATCCAAAGGCAGTTAGCCCCATAACCCTTGCTTGGCTTGGTTGGATCAAGGGGATAGGCCGAAAGAACGCGGTCGCCATCAATCAAGGCTTGGTCATTGCTCGCCTTGTCGTCGCCGCAAACATTGCCCCAATCGCCGCGAGCGTGACGGTTAAGGCATTGCAACCGGTGTGCTTCTGAACACGCTTCAAGTGCGCCTTGGGTGCTAACAATCTGCCCAAGGGGAAAAAGGGTAGGGGCAAAGAAGACAAAGACTTTGGGGAGTGGTGTGTCGGTCATGGTATTCGCCTTTCTATTCGGGTTTAAGGTGCAGCACTGCCCGTCGGCGAGACTGGGGGTAGCAAGGGCAAGAAAAATCACGGAAGGTTCGCGAGAAAAAAACGGAAGCTTCGGCCACAGCGTAGCGACGGCTGAAAGCCTTTTTTTTGTCGTGAAAACCGTTATTTTTCTTGCCCCGCGCGAGGGGCGAAGCCCCATAGTTCTTGCTTGCGAAAGGGGGCGTTACCGGATGGCCGAGACTCTAGGCTCGGTGCGCGAAGCGCATAGCACCCGCCCAGCCGCGTGGCGGGGTCGCCCTTGAATAGGATGAACAGCGGGTTTTAAACGAGTAGACTTCTCTACTTGTAGAAAATATAGACACGTAGAACAGTAGATAAATCAAGAAACCGCCCCTAATCGCTTCCGGCCTTCCTGGAACCGCCGAACGGGAAAAACCTTGTTATCCCTACCCTTTGAATGTACATTATATGTATGTTTTATGTATATCATGTGAGGTTAGCCATGCACATCAACCTGTCCCAAGAAATGGAGCAATACCTGCAAAGCAAGGTCGGCACGGGCTTTTACAGCAACGCCTCCGAAGTTGTCCGCGATGCCATTCGTCGCATGTGTGAAGAAGATGAGAAGTTATCTGCCCTAAGAGCTGCCGTGCGCGTGGGCGATGAACAGCTTGACCGTGGGGAAGGGGTTTCCTATACGCCGGAACGGCTTGAGGCCATAACCGCAAAAGCTTTTGCCAACAACCGCCAAGGCAAGAAAGTAAACCCCGATGTCACTCCCTAATGTGCCGGTAATCCTCTCTCCGCAAGCGGAAGAGGATTTCACCGACATCTTGCAATATACGCTTGAAACTTGGGGCGAGACGCAGACCTACGCCTACCGCGCCGTCCTCGACAAAGCCCTGCTGACGATCCAGCACCACCCCCAAATTGGGCACGGCCATCCTGAACTCTCGGCGGCACACCGTATCTTTTCCGCCGGACAGCATCTCATCATCTATCGGGTCAGCGATGCCGCTGTATACGTCTCCAGAATTCTGCATGAGCGCATGGATATAGGACGTCATCTGTAAATAAAAACCATGAAAAACCCCGCAAGCTTACGCCTGCGGGGTGTATCGGTCAGATCGGCATGGGTTGGGTAAGCGACTTGTTGACGGCGAAGGCTTCGCGCGGGTTCGTCGGCCCCCCGCCTTCACCGCGCGTAGAACGACCTTCGCCAGGGAAGACCAGTTTCATGCCAGGCGTAATCGCCACGAACAGCGGCATAACGGCGACGGTCCCTTCTCCGGTTTCTTCCACGATGATGACGGCAACGCCGGGTTCATTGTTGATCAGGCAGCTTGCCAGTGTAATGTACGCTTGGGAACACCGCCAAAAAAGGCAAAGGCTCTGACATGGGCATCCAACACCATTTCCTGAGTTTCGCGCGGATAGGCAGCAACAAACATCTGCCGACTGTAAGTCAGCCGAAAATGAGCAACCTTGATGGTTTGCGACACACCGCCTAGCACTACGACTTCATGGCTCCAATCAAACTGGCAAGTCTCTCCGGCGGGGAAAGCCAGCGGCACAAAGACGTGTGTCATGGCGGGACGGTGGCCAGCTTGCTGTTTCCAGCTCAGCACAAACCGTTGCACGGGACCATACGAGCCTTGATAACCTTCGACCTGTAGGCATTCAAACAACCGTTGTGCCGTTCGACGTTGGCGTTTCGGCAGTTTTGCATCCAGTTCCAGCCAATCGATTAATTGCGCTTGAAACTTACCCAACTTAGGCGTGGGTTGATGCTGACGCTGATAATTGGGTTCCGCTTCAGCTTTTAACGCTTTGCGAACCGTAGGGCGAGAAAGTTTAAGACTGCGAGCAATTGAGCTGATGCTCTCGCCGCTCACAAAATGACGCCGTCTGATTTCGGCTATAAATTCCATTGATAACACCCAGGGTAACTCCGGTAAAAATACCGGATGATTGCACACTATCGGGGTGGCAACTTTTCAATGTTGATTTCCCCGATTCCCTGGTAAGTTTTGCATGTTGATTAACAAGTCAGGTCTATCGAGAGCGAGGGCCAAAGGTAAACAGCTGGGCCGGAAACCGCACGGGGAGGACGTCGAAGAGGAGATTAAAAAACTCCGGGCCGGCGGCATGGGTAAGGTAAAGATCGGCAAGACCCTTGGGATCGGCATGTCGGCGTTGCAAAGGGTGCTTGTTAATCGGTTCCGATTTTTCTAGGTTCTGTTGACGTTTCATCTCAGCCATAAAAGTATCGAGGAAAATGACAGCATCCCCATGTAATTAACGGCTTTTTTCTCATATCGAGTGGCAATTCTGCGGTAGTGTTTAAGCTTGCCAAACATACATTCAACCACATGCCGCTCCTTATAATGCCAATAATCGCACTCAATTTTTTCTTTCCGATTCGATTTGGGCGGGATGACGGCTTTTATTCCCCGAGATTCCAACCAAACCCTCAGCTCGTTTGTGTCGTAAGCTTTGTCTGCCAAAACGGCTGAGGCTTTAACGTTTTCAAGCAAGGGTATCGCCTGCTTGCATTCAGCCTCCTGTCCGCCTGTCAGAATGTACTTTATCGGCATGCCCAAAGCATCGCAGAGCGCATGGATCTTACAGCCAAAACCACCTTTGGAACGCCCCAGTGCCTCATTATCGACAGAACTGTTTGCCGCCCCAGCCGCACAGGCATGCGCCCTAACTATCGATCCGTCCATAGAAACATCCTGTAAATCAGAGGCTTCGGAAAAATGACCGAAGAGCTTCTCCCATGCGCCATTAGCGCACCAGCGTGAAAAACGCTTGAATATGCTATTCCACTTCCCATGCGTTGGTGGCAAAACCCGCCACTGCGATCCCGAACGTAATATCCACAAGCAGGCACTAATAAATTGTCTGCAAGTATCTGGCCGCCCGACATGAATGCCTGTCAATTTTTTTAAGTTTGCCAATATTCGCGCCCATTCTTCATCGCTTAAATTTATCCGATTCATTCCAATCAAAATGATCAATTCTACCGGATTGGTAAAACGTCAACAGAACCTAGGGTAACGGTAATGGCTTTGCGAGCGGTCTGCAGTGTCAGGTTACCGACGCCAAGGGGTCATCCTTGCCGAAGTGTCTGTCTTCATCCCATCTCGCAAAATCAAGTGTCGACTTAAATTAGAGGTATCTAGGCGGCATCCTTAACCGCCGCCTACATAATTTATTGCGGATTAGTAGCAGTAATGAACGGATCGAATGTCATCAGCACATTGTTTTCCAGTAGCAAAGTCATGGTGTATTGAACGTTGGTGCCAGCTTGATTGATTCGTCCGCCCCAAACGGTGTTGTTATATTGCGGATATGGCGCAGGATTAACCATATTGGGTATCGCTGATCCGCCAAAGCTGTGAATTGAAATGGATTCATTAGGATCGATTGACGCAACCGTCCAAACAAGAGTATCGCCGTTATATAACGTTGTGATAAGTTCATTGCCTCCTTCGCTACCATTGCCGGAATATCCGGTGGTATCGACCATAAAGACATATTTAGATAAATTGTTTTGAGCAATGGCTTGGCCTACGTTTACTGCTACTAATACATTAACGGTACTCATGGTGTTATCCTTTAAATTTTAAAAAATGGTTTATTTAGATACTTGCCATTAAATCGCTGCCTGAACTTTAGCTATCGGCGGCGACTGACCGACACGACTAAAAATAGACGTAGAATCAAACTCTTATTTCGCGATGTAATGACGTTAACAGCTTGGCACAGCCGAATGTTTTTGTATGTCGGCGTAAGATGATTTTTTTGCAAGCGCAAGATGATTTTTTGTAAGCCTGAGTCGGCCGTAGCGTAGTATAAAGTCCGAAGTCGGTAAAGTGCCGCAAAGTCTCCTTTCCCTTGGGCATAGGTATCCACACAAATTCTTATCCCGCTGAAAATGCCCAGGGAAAAGCGAAATCTGCAAATTACTGAAGATCAGTCATAGAGAGTATTGCTGGATGGTCTCCAGCATTGTTAATCATCATGGCTCATTCCTGCCGGATGTAATAAAGGATAATTTTAGCGGTAGGTTTAGGTCGCAGGTCAAATTTTACGTTTACATATGTGCTGCGCACAACGGGTGTTATGTAAAAATATCCGTCAAACACAATGCAAAACTTGCCAAATATAACCAATAAGGTTAATGTCGGCGTATGGAAAAACAAACACCCCACTGCAAGTTGTCCGTCGTCAAAGCCATGATCGAAACGGGGAATGTACGGACAACGAAAGCCGCCCGTGAAGGCGGCGCTGCATTGGGATTTGATTTTGATAGCATGGTTGCGGTAGTGATGGCGCTTACCCCAGCGGATTTCTATAAAAGCATGACCACTCATGCTGACCACCGAATTTGGCAGGACGTGTATCGACCCATCACGCCGACTGGCGAAGTCTACCTGAAACTCACGGTCATTGATGATGTGCTCATCGTGTCCTTTAAGGAGCTCTGAATATGAAATGTCCATCTTGTGCGGGGGCGAAATTGGTGCATGATACCCGCGACATGCCGTATACCTACAAAGGCGAATCAACCGTTATTCCCGCAGTAACCGGCGATTTCTGTCCAGCCTGCGATGAATCCATTTTGAATGCGGAGGAATCGCGGCGTACGATGAATTTTATGCTGGAATTCAACAAGCAGGTGAATGCGTCGATTGTTGATCCTGGATTTATTGCCAGCGTTCGCAAGAAGCTCGCGCTTGACCAACGGGAAGCGGCCGAGATTTTTGGCGGCGGGGTCAATGCCTTCTCTCGCTACGAGAATGGCAAAACCAAGCCACCCTTAGCCTTGGTAAAGTTACTCAAGATACTCGACCGTCATCCCGATCTGCTGAACGAAGTCAGGGCGGCGTAATTCGCGTAAGTGTGGGTTATGTAAAATAGTACAACAACGGGACTTGAATCCGCGCCTCCGTGCCTGTATCACTGGTGTTTCGGAGTGTTCGTTTTTACAGGCTAACTGTAACGGCTCGCGTTTGAAAACAGTCGTTCATCGTTGATTTACAAAGCTTCAAGCCTTAACGTCCTGGCGTTAAGTTGAAGGACGTGCCAAGCCGTTATAATGAAAACTTTGTCATTTTTCCGATAGAGAACACCAGTCCATAAAACTGAATGTTTGATGAACTGGTTCGGCAACCTGTCATTTGCCAAGGCTACCAGCATTTAGTAGCTCCGGCGCCTTTCACTCCAAGATAATCGATAGTGAACGACCCACAAGCATCTGCGGTTTGGTTTCCCACTGGAGCGGCGGTCGCGGTAAATCCGGTGCCATTAAGCGCAACACTCAAATTATAATAATTCGAAGTGGCATCGGGCACTGCAATTGGCCCGGCACTGGCATATCCAAGACTGGTCATCGAATTGGTGTAGGCATTATTTGTCGAGTAATATTTCGCTTCACGGCTGGCTAGATCCAGTAATGCAGTTTCGGCCGAGGTGCGCCGGGATTTTTGTACATAGCCAGAATAGCTCGGAATAGCAATCGCCGTAAGGATGCCGACGATCGCCACCGTAATCATCAGCTCTATGAGGGTAAAGCCCCGTTGAGTTTTATGAATTTTGGTCTTGTTCATTTGCAATTCCTGTTAACGTAATTCGACCCAGCTTAACCTATGCCCGATGGGCGGGGTGCTACCGACGTTTGATTGAACTTGTTGTACAACCACATTACCACTCGATGTTTTGTTGAGGAGGTAAGTTGCGTTATTGTACACGACCTCACTGGGTGTTCCGACAGCGCTGACATACATGCCGCTGACCGGTGAACCGTTGATTTTGGTAAAATTATTACTGCTGTCGGTAAAGACGGATCCTCCTGTCAGAATGACACCACCATTTAACGGGTTGATAGCCATGGTCCAGCCACCTGGAGGCAATGGTGGGTAGCACGTCATTCCCTTAGTCTGCGGCGATGGAATCGTGGTATTGACTATGAACAGGCCATTTACGATGAGGGGGTTGTAAAGCACTTCTTCGCCCAGGGAGGGCAGATCCAAGTAAAAACCTAATTGGTTGTTGCTGGAACAAGCCGTTGAACCTGCCCAGCATACTGTAGTTCCAGAGAGGGTGCGATAGCCTGTGGTGCTGCTGGAAGTGAAGGCGTTGCCGCTGCCGTCGAAGGTACCGGTCACAGTTTGCTGTTGCAGTACGCTACGGGTGATTGTTTGTGGAGCTGTTAGGGACGCGAATTGCTTCGAACTGATGGCGTTCCAGGCGGTCATGTCCCAGTCCCAGACGCCATAGATGCTTTGCACTCCATGGGTCGTGTTATCCGGAAGCAAATCAGCGGCTTCCAGGTTTTTACCTGTGCCGAACATTATAATTATCCTGGATAACCCATTCTGCTTAATTGTTTGTACTTGCACTGCGGTGGCGATAGGCTGCGCTATTCCAGTGGAGTTAGCGGCGGTAAAAAGAGGTTGGGCTGATGTTCCTCCGAATTTTGAGACTTGCCAGTTGGAGGGGTTGCTGCTGGTGACATCAAACCGCCATACATTGCCAAAAAGATCTCCTGCATAAAGATAATCCGTCACATTGTCACCATCCAGATCGGAGGAGGTTACATAGTTAATACCATTTGGTATTAAAGATAGGTTGGTCTGTAACTCGTACACGGTCCAGGCGCCACTGCTACTATTGATGGTTGCGATGAACACGGAGGCATAGCCGTTGGCGCTATTGTAGCCATTGCCAAAGATCACAGCCCAAGTGCCGTTGTGCATACGCCGGATGATCGGTGTGCCATAGGTCGAGCCTAGGTCGTTGGCGCACGAGGTAATGTTGCTGCATGTCAGATTAGATGTGTTGAGTTCTTTCACGACCAAGCTTGCGGCATTGCTTTGTGAAAAGTTAGCGGGATTGGTGATGTCTAACGCATAGATCGCTGATCCGCCACCACCCAGGCCGCCCACCAGCCAAGTGTGCCAAGCGCTATTATAGTAAAGATCGCCCGTACTCGGCGAGGCGTTAACGAAAAAGTGATGGGTATAGGCGGGATCGGTAAAGTTGTAATTGGTCGCGAAGGCAGTGGCGCTATTTTGCGCAATAGTGGACAACACTGTACTCGGCATGTATGCCATCAACTCTGTACCGTTATTGTATGTACTAACATAATTTCCGGACGAATCGTAATTACCGGAACTAAACCCATGCAGCATGCCATCGTTGCTGGCGATATAGGTCACGTTTCTGCGTGTTGCCTGGGCCGTTTGATAGGCGGCGTAGCTATTTGTGGAGGCATTTTCCGGCATCGTTGAGGACGAGTACAACAGGTCAGACCAAGGAGCGGCGACTGGGTAATTAGCAGTTGGTTGGCCTACAAATACCGGATTGGAGTCGACGATGTCGCCGAGAATTCCGGTGCGTGTACGAAAAGGTCCCGGAGTAGAGTCGCCTTGCTCGTTAGTTCGTCCCCCCCTAAGGAAATCTACCGCGTCGTCACCTACACAAGCTAAGTTGTTGTTGCATGTAAAAGAAGAACTGGTAAATGCTGGGTCTGTAGTGAGGGCCGTTTGCTGAGTCGAATTCAGATTGGCCCACACAAAGGGTATACCTGTTGTGCCATTCCAGGTAAGGATCGCGCGGCTACTTGGTGTTTGCGCGGTAAATGTTGTGGTACCGGTCGTCAAATTACAGCTTCCCCCTGTTAGTACACAAGACGCATTCCAAATAGGCAGGCTGGATAGGCCTGTTAGCTTTGCACTTGAGCCCGTACCCGAAGTCACTAAGCTATAGGCCAATAACTCCCCCCACCAATTGGCTGGATGGTATTGAGCGATATAGACTTGGGTGCTGGTTTTTACTTGCCCGCCGGTAACGGTGTTGTCGGCTGCTGAGTCGCTGGTTTGTGGCAGCTGCGATAGATTTAGATGCGTAGGACTGCTGCCGATAGTCATGCTGGTCGTTGAAGTATTGCTTGTAGAATCGGCATCGTTAAAACCCGAGGGACCGGCTATCGAAACCGTATCCGTGATGATTGTCCCCGCCGCAGCTTGACCCTTGAATGTAAACGTAACATTACCAACGATGCCCAAAGAAAAGTTCACGTTGCTGGGAGCACCAGAACCATTGGTTGCTGGGCAACTCGACCCAGCGCTCGGGGTGCAGGACCAGAGGACATTGGTCAAGCCGCTGAACGTTGCGGAAAAGGTGGCATTAGTGGCGGTCGTGGACCCCAGGTTGGTGACCGTTACCTGAAAGGTTCCCATGCCGCCGGAAGCTGAGGCGACGTTCTGAGTAATGGCCAAATCTGGCAAGCCTTCGGTAAAATAGGCATCTTGAATCTCATGGTAATTGGTAGAGCCGCCAGTGGATGCACCGAAACCGAATTTGACCGTAGGCGGCAATGGATTCCATATATCTCCAGCGGTGGTCGGGAGGGTGAAAAATTTGCCGTTATTGTTGGTTTGTGGGGCCGTATTCCCAGCTGGATAGGGTGCACTCAGAAGTTGAGTATACGCCCCATTTTGAGTGGTTTGCCAGGATGTTTTAACGGTGTACGAGGATGTATTTCCCACTGTTGTGGGGGAAATGTTAACCTGGACATTACGGAAAAACTGGCTGGCTGTCGGGCGAGTACTGGTGGAGGATTGGTACCAAGTTGGGGTGGTGGTCGGAAGAGAGATATTGTCTGCCAACCATTTGTATCCGTACTGACCGTTGCCCGGCCCGCGTACTGCAATGGATCCATAAGGTGTGTTCTTTCTTCCGTTTTCACCATAATTGGGACAGCGGTCGACGTCATTAGCAAAATTACCCCAATCGTCGATGCCTACGCCGACAACAGCATTACTCAATCCGTCTAATGTGACGCCCCCATAATTAGTTTGTTGACAGTAACCGAGTCCGCCGCCGAAGACGCCTTGCTTAAAATTAGCAGCGATCGTCGACCCGTCGAACAGATACAAGCTGATGCCGTCTGCGCCAGTCCCGCCCCAAGCGGTGTAGCTGAACTGCGCCTGAATCCCAAGTTGGGTGACATTGATGGGCAGATTGTAATAGGCGCTACCGGATTTGTTGCCGTTATTGTCGGTCAGGCGCAGCCAACCCGATCCCGCCGTGTCGGTGTTGGACGCAGCGGTCAACGGCACTTTGCTGTTTTTCGTGCCATTATCGTACAGCTGCATGATCCATCCGGGTGCTCCGGTATCCCGGAAACATTGGGTCACCGGTGTAAAACCACCTGCCCAAGCAGGAGTTGTCGACCAGCTAATACCGTAGGCAAACATCGCCAGTAGCCAAATTGACCGTGTTTTGTATTTAGCAGTTTGATACATGATATGCCTCACTTAATTAATCTTGTTTATCTGCCAGCACTGCCACGGCCGAACCTTTGCCGACCATCTTAGAATTGAAATATGCTCTGAATGACTGCGATGGAACCGGCATCGCCGCCATTGCCGTGTGCGGTAATCTGGTACAGATTATTCCCGGTATTTGGAGAGGCGCCCAAGTATTGTATATAAAACATTGGGATAGCATAATAGCTGCCGACTCCGCCCGTGGTTGAAATCGTCATGTTAGGCGGGGTGTAACTGACGCCCGCAGCCCAAGGCAGTGTAGTAGGGTTTGCCAGGGCGTTACTGCAAACCACTGGAGTAGTGGTAATAGTGGCACAATTTGCGCCGGTAGTGGCATTGCCCTGGTTCAGCCACCATTCGGCATAATTCAAGGCGGATTCAGCCGACTCGAAAGCCCTGGCTTTCTCTCGATGATTGCCAGCTACCAATTCTTGCAGTTCAGAACTCTTTCCCATGGATACTGTCAGTAACATCATCAAAAGCAACATAAGCATGCTTGCGACCAAGACGAATCCGCCTTCTCTCCGTTGGTGGAGGCAGTGTAAAAACATGCTCTCGCTGTTCATCACAGTTGCCCCATTAAGCCGATCACCTTGGTAAAGGCTAGGGTGGCGGACTGACCAGATTGATTGGCGGAGTACAGTGGATTAACGAAATTCATGGTCACCCTGACGCTCACGACTTTGTTCCAGTTGGTGACATTGGCAGCTGTCACATACCGTGTGGCAGAACCGGTTGACAAAGGATCTACACCGTACAGCAACGCCATACTTGACACTCCGCTCACCAGGGTTTGAGAGGTTTGGCTATTAATCGAACACTGCAGGTTGTTGTTATTGTCCACGGTGAAGGTGCTGCTGACTAGGGCGGCGGAAGTGCCGCCGGTACAATTCATTGCGCCTACGGATCTTACGGCGATACTGTCTGAGGCATTGACGCTTCCGCCAAATACCGCCTGCCCTGCCGTGAAACCAACTGACAGAGGAGCTGTTACGGTTTGCGTCGACAGCGACGCAATCTGGGTTTGGGTCTGTGGGTTAGTATAGTAGCCCGCCGATTGGACAACGTTGCTAATGATGTTCATGGCTATGGCCGGGTTATTTTGCAGCTGCGCCAACCCGCTTTGCGTGATAAAGACTTGCCTGTTGGATAAAAACAAAACCGCTAGTCCAGTCAACAAAAACAAGCCGATGCTCAACGAAATCATAACCTCTATCAGGCTAGAGCCAAACTGGAGGATTGGCCCATTGAGATTGCGACGGGAGCTTATGATTTTGTTCATGGTTGCACCACTAATGTGTAGCTTTGGGTCACCGACGTACCGCTGGCCAAATTCCCTGCCTCGGTTCCTGATACCTTGTTTAGCGCCAGATTGTTTTCATTCCAAGAGATGCTTATTACGCATGAAACCGGTGTATTAGCAACGACGGAGCATTTTACAAGGCCAATACCTGTCGGCAATAAATTGGCCACCGAAAGCCCCCATTGTTTAAGGTCGTAACCAGCCATTTGCACGGGTAAGCAAGTCACGGATGCACAGTCGCTGGCTTGCCCATTGAGCGTAGTGTCGCTAATAGCAGTGGCACTGTAAAGCCCACCCTGGGTACCGGTAATGGTGAAGCCATTGGCGCCGGACGGCACCGCAGCCGATTGCCAATAGCCGACATTGGCATGCATCATGGACGCCAGTCCATCCGCTTCGATAGCCCCTAGGCTACGGTTTCGCGCAATGGCGGCGTTATTTAGCGATAACGCTTGCATTCCGGCGTTGCCAAGCAGACCGACGGCGATAACTACCAATGCCACCAGTACTTCGATCAGACTAAAACCGTATTGCAGCGACAACTGAGCTTTCATGGACATAGCGAGTCGCCCCCCGCTACCGATTGCACATTACCAACACCGGAGACACAAACTGTCTTCGATGCAACTGAACCACTCAGGGGAGAGACGGTGACGGAGCCTTTTATGGTAGAAAAGCCGAAATTGTTGAAAGACACGGAAGACAAAGCTGTCGCGCTGGTGCTGGTCATAGTATCGGAGGATGTAAGCGGTTGCTGGACACGCAATACAGAGTTCGTCACGGTATTCGTCGGTGGATTATTAGTGTATGTAACCCAGCCTCCAGCCCAGTTAGATAAGCCGCTGCATGTATAGGGGGCGCCACCACTGGTGTTGGCAGCGCAAACGCTCACTGGCAGCCCCTGTTTAATAGCTTGGCTGCGAGCATACTGTAGGTCTCCCATTAATGAAGTGCTTTCCGTTGTAATATTGCTACCCGTAATCAGGCTTTGATAAGATGGAATACCAATGACCATGAGGATTGCCACAATAGCCAGTGTTATCATCAATTCGATTAAAGTAAATCCGTTGGCGAATCGATTCATGACCTTTTCTGTTGATTGGCGGGGCTTTTCCAGTAACTCATTGCTCGGGAAAAACCCGTTATTTGGGGGCCCTATTTCGTCTTCTCTCGGGGTCGCCTTGCCGATCCGATTCCTGCTATCGAAATGTTTTCTCATGCCAAGGTTCCGTCTTTTATTTTTAATGTAAATTGATTTTCAGTCTGAGCTATATTAATTAAATTAACTGAGAACTATTGCAAAAATTTTAGCAGTTTTCACTGATTGGCCAATCAGTCGCGCCCAATGATGCGCACTACCGCAGGCTTCCATACCGATCAGGCAGAGCTCTATATTGGCGAAAAATTTGGCCATCTCGTTACGACGTAAAACTGCTTACGCAATAGCACTTTGCCGCGTGAATCGACACAGTTAACCTGAAAAACTTCTTTTGTTAAATCAATGCCTATCGTTGTAATCTTCATGGCGGACGTTCCTATCTTGTTAGGTGGTTTACAGCACACCTTGTCTAAGGCCGATATGCTTGCGGTCGAGAATGCTATTTTGATTCATTTAGGAATGCCGAAATAATAGTGTTGTTGGGCAGTCCATGGAGCGTGTTCGTAAGTGGGGTTATGTTGAATGCGGCTATACAAAATAATGGGATTAAAGACGGTCGATCAAAGCATTATGAATGGTCTCGTTTGTTTCGTACCTGGGTGTTCTGGAAAATTCCTAGAGGTTGAGATTAGCCCCCATTGTTAAAATACACCAGGAATAAAGCGGCTCCGCACTTTGCGGCAATAATTAGCGTATTCAGGATCAAAAGCCATATTCCGTTCCTCTGTCCACGCCCTCAACCCATAAATTAATGTAAAAGCCAATAAAATACCCAAAGTGAATTCGCCGAAAATAATACCCTGAACCCACCAAACAGAGAGTTTAGCTGCATAAGCTGGGTGACGTGCCCAACGATAAGGGCCGCAACATACCACGCCTCTAACCGTCAGGTTAGAGGCTTTAAATCCCAGTGCCAGCGATGCCCAGGCAAAAATTATCCATAATACGCCTTCACAAACATTAAAAAATAATCGAATAGATTCAGTCGCTTCTAGCTTGATAGGAAACAACGCCTTATCAAAAGGCAAAAAAGAAAAGCTGTTAAAGGGCGGATAACACCATAAACAAACCAGCCAGCCAAACCAACTGGAATCAATCGAGCGTATCTCTGAATTCAACCGTTGCGATTCAATCAGGTAACCGATGCCAAACATCGCAACATCAATAAACAAACAACTTTCAATCAAAAGATGATTTGCGTTACGGAACGTCCATTGATCAGGATGCGCAGCCTGCCACAAATGAATAAGATTTCCTGCTCCCCACGTCACAATGTAGGGTGTAAAAAACAGCTTTAGCAATACCGTTAGCAAGCCCAATCTTACCAAGGGCGACCACGCCATTTTTAATCCCCAAGGCCGTAAAAACCATTGAAACAAAAATACTAGTAAGGCTTGGTATTTATCATTGTTCAACAAAAACCGTCCGCGCTGATCAAAAAAATACAACGGCCCCGTCAGGGTAAATGCCAACCAGTAATAGTCAACAAACCACAACGCCCAAGGCTGGTACATTGGACCCGAAAAATGATTCACCAAAAACTGCGTCAAGCGAGAATCAGGCAGATAAGCCAGCCAGTTCGGCGCATAATTCAATATACACCAAGCCCAGGAAAGCAACAGCCAACGCGCTAAAAAAGCGCATAGCCAAGACAGCTGATCATATTTGATAGTTGTTAAAAGCATAACGGACAGTTATAGCGGGTTACGTAATACAACCAACAATGAAAGACCGAAAGGAAGGCGAGCATGTCGTAATAAAAGCCGCTCGGCACTGAACATTTTCAATAGTATCGTATTTAAAAAACCACTCACATGACTTGTTTGAGAAGACCAGTCTTTAACTAAAATCGCATCCAAGCCTCGTAGGCACACGGAAAGAGGAAATAACAAGAAATTGAAATAGCTGATGAGTTCAATTTTAAGGGGTAGTTGATTAATCTTTCCAATCAATTCGTTTCGATTATAACGTCGATAATGGTGCAGCTTCCGATCATGATTACTCCATAACCACTGGTAGGCAGGAACTGTTACCAGAATTCGACCATTATCGGCCAGCATCTCAGCCATACGTTGCAATGCATCGACATCATCCGGCAGGTGTTCTAACACATCAAATGCACAAATTAAATCGAACTTTCTATCCGCAAAATCCAATTCCAAAAAATCAGCTGATAAAACATTGGCACGTATATCCATCCTATCCCGAGTATATTCGGCAGCCCAAGAATTTTTCTCTACAGCAGTAACCAAACCAAATTCCGACAACATCGCGAGATTGCCCCCCGTACCACATCCTACTTCTAAAACATCGATTTTATCTGATGGAAACAACCTTGAAAGAACTGACGCAATAATTTGACGTCTACCCACAAACCACCAATGCTCACTCTCGGTTCGTGCCATTTCCAAATAAGCGCTAGGATTCATTCTGATAAACCTTGCGTATCAAATAAGAAGGACGGCGCTTCGATTCCATATAAGTCCGACCGATGTACTCGCCCAACATACCAATACTAACTAACTGGAGACTACCGATAAACAAAATTGCAACCAACAAAGAAGCGTAACCAGGAACATCTACACCCAGAACCAATGTCCTGATAATAATAAAAAACGCATACAGTAATGTTAAGACGGCACCAACACAGCCAATATAAGTCCAGACTCTCAACGGTGCGATACTAAAACTGGTCAGTCCATCAAGTGCAAGATTACAAAGCTGCCAACCCGAGAACTTCGAAACACCTTCCGCACGTCCCGCACGAACATAACCCACCTTGACCGACTTAAAACCTACCCAAGCAAATAAACCCTTCATAAAACGATTGCTTTCAGGCAATTGTTTAACAGCCTGTACCACAGACCTATCCATCAATCTAAAATCACCCGCATCTTCAGGAATCTCAACATTGGAAATTAGGTTGTGAATGCGATAAAAAATCTTCGAGCTCAACCTTTTCAACAATGAATCAGCTTGGCGGTCGGTGCGGCAAGCCAACACCACATCAGCCCCATTTTCCCACTCCGCCAACAAACACGAAATTAGCTCAGGTGGATCCTGCAAATCAGCATCCAGTAAAATAACAGCGCACCCGGTAGCCGCATCAAGACCGGCGCTCAACGCCGATTCTTTGCCAAAATTTCTCGACAATTCAATAGTCAGAAAACGGCTATCCCTATTAACCAACTCAATCAGTTTGCTCAGCGTCGCATCAGTACTGCCATCATCGACACACAACACCTCGAAGCAATAGTGGGGCAAACTATTCATCACTTTCAAAATAGTCTGATAAAAAACCTCAATACTTGCTTCCTCATTAAAAAAAGGCACAACGATAGAAACTGTTTTTTTATTGACATTATTCATGGCTATTTTTGCTGCGCCTATAATCCACTAATAACAAAATCTGAGTAATCAACAGCCCTTCAAGGGGCTTTCGATAACGTCCCTCATTAACCGTCAGTAAGGTCAAACATTGAAAACATAACCAAACCACTATTAGCATCCAAATCAGCGGCTGTCGCCTACACGCCCGCCAATCTTTGCACGACCACGCAATTGTCAGCAAAAATAGCGGCAACCACAGCCATCGCCCAGCTATTTGCAGTCGAGCAAATGCTTGTACAGGATCATTGTCTGGCCAAGATGGCCCGGAAAATAAAAACAGCGCATTTTCCCAATACAGCCCTGCCGTATTATTTAATGCGGAGGTATCATAGTATTTTTCCCAATCAACAGCTTTCCGCGATAAATCGACCTTTATTTGCAGCAATCCGTCACGCTGTGAGTGCCACTCAGATAGAGGTCTAAAAATTTTTGCATCCATAGAGGGTGAACCATAACCGTAAACCCAAAAAGCGCCCTCCTTTACCAACTCCATTTCAATGGTCTTACGCCCGGAAACTGCGTAAATGCGATTCAGCCAGGAATTTCCAAAAGGCGACCACAAACCCACTTGCTGATAATTTCGGTAGGCTAATGGACCCAGTAAAAATCCCGCGATTAAAACACCGATAAAACCCTTAAGCAACTTATCGGATTGATGGCACCAAACCCAAAACAGCGCGGCTGCGGCCATCGGCGCAGCAATACCGCGTACCAAAGCAGTTAAGGTAAAAAGAAAAACCGCCAAAGCAAACGCCTCAGGGGTTTGCTTGCGTTTTGCCCGCAACGATAGCCAAATTGCAGATCCCAGCAACGGTAAAAACAGTGTCTCGGTCATAAAATAGCTATAAATCGCCAGCCACGAGGGTAGCCAGGTTAATACCACCCAACCCAATAAGCAAAGGGGCCGGCTAATCTCCAATGCCCTAAAAGCGCGATACCACAACCACGGAGCCGACCAAGCCAAAGCGATAGTGTATAAAGCCACCAATAGCGGATCACCTGAGGTTAGTTTTTGTACTGCACTTAGCCATAACTGGTAACCCACCGGATCAAAAATCGCCATAGGCCCTGGGTGCAGAGTTTCACTAGCATGGCTCCAATGACGCAACGGGTCGCTAAACAAGTGCTGTAAAGGATTAAAAGACAATACCTGCCATGCCCTTAGCGCATAGCCAACCAGCAGAAGGCCATGCAAAGCATTGTGGAGTCGCTTATCTGTCATGGTTAAGGTGAAGCATTAAGTGTGGAGTTCAGCTTAGAAGGTGGGCGTAGATAGCCAAAAGCGGCATTTGCAGATTTGTGGGGATGCAACGTTTTTTACCCACAAAAACAAAACACTCATTCTGACACAAAGGCGCGCGCCGTGAGAGATTGGATGATTTGCCTGCTTATGCATTATGCGCATGGGCAGAAAGAATCTGCCAAGAGTTTCAGTCTCATGGATCAGATCAAGGCTGATTTGCCGTAAGGCAAATCAGCCTTGTCGGGTTAAGGAAAGCTTACAGTATAGGCTGTAGTAGGACAAGCTACTGTAACTGTTTTAGTCGCATTAACAGTGCCAGTACTTACTACACTAATTGCTGTTCCAAATGCTTGATTAGTAATCGTAGTGCATGAAAAGCTTTTATTTGCTGCTACAGGACAATTAACTCCATTTGCTTTTACAATATCGTTTTTATTATTTGCACTACCCGTAATTGTTACAGAACATCCCGCCGTGCAAGAGGTATTGGTATATGAGCCAGAGGCCGAGCCATTGGTACAGGTTCTGGATTCACTGACACAAGCCCCCGTCGGTGTCGCTGATTGATAAGCCGTCACCGATGCGCCACTGGCGACCGTTGCGCCGTTAATGGTGCAACTTGCCGCAGGCAATACTGTACAGGCGTCGTTGCTGTAACTACCCGATAAAGTGCCGGAAGTACATGTGCGCGATTGTGATTGGCTTGCGCATGTACTGCCGTATGGCACGGTCGCCGCCAGATAAGCAGTTATGCTGCCGCCGTTCATCACACTGTGGCTGCCCAAGGAGCAGCCTGCCGTGCAAGAGCCAGCCGGATAACTAGAGACTGGACTTGCGCCCGTAAGCGTGCCATTGGTACAGCTCTCTGATTGGCTGATACAAGCACCGGTAGGCGTTTCTGAGGTATAAGCCGTGATGCTACCGCCGTTCGCCACACTGTGGCTGTCCAAGGTGCAGCCTGCCGTGCAAGAGCTATTGGTATATGAGCCAGAGGCCGAGCCATTGGTACAGGTTCTGGATTCACTGACACAAGCCCCCGTCGGTGTCGCTGATTGATAAGCTGTCACAGATGCGCCACTGGCGACCGTTGCGCCGTTAATGGTGCAATTGGCACCAGCCTGAACGGTGCAGGATGTGTAGCTATAACTGCCTGATAATATGCCAGCTGTGCATAGTCGCGATTGACTGGTGCATGTACTACCGTAAGGAACGGTAGCAGCTAAATAAGCGGTTACAGAAGTGCTATCATCAACAGTTCCGCCCGTCCAAGAGCATGGTGTCGGACAAGTCAGCGTAAAGGTAGTTTTATTAGCTTCGTTTGCCGGTATATTATTATTGCAGTAGGTATCCGAGCAACAAGAGCCGGTTCCTGCAACCCATTTCGCGTTATTGCCTTGATAGTAACACGAACAAGAGCCACCACCTGATGACGAACTGCTACTTGAAGAGCTGCTCGATGACGAACTGCTACTTGAAGAGCTGCTCGATGATGAACTGCTGCTTGAAGAGCTGCTCGATGACGAACTGCTAGTTGTTGAAGAACTACTGGAACTACTTGATACAAGTAACACAGTGCCGGATTTGACAGGATCGGCCTGAGTTATGTATGAAGTAAGCTGCACGGTTTGAGTAGCGCCATTCCGATCTGCCCATGCCACACTCACATTAACTTGCTTGCAATTGATCGAATTGGAGCAGGCCGTGATTGTCCAAGTACGGTTAAAGGTACTACTTGAGCCAGCGCCAGCGGCGGGAGAATCGCTATTTGAACCGGAAACAGGATAAGCCGTGTAAGTGTTTTGATTGGCGAAGTTACGCAACTGTTCGATTTTATCTTGCGCCAAGTTCAATGCTTGGGTTTTCATGCGGCTATCGGCACTGTTGATCAGAGCAATGCCTTGCAAATTGGCTAATCCCAGCATCGCCACAGCCACGACCAGTGAGGCAATCATGGCTTCTATAAGAGAAAAGCCACGTAGTGCCGTTTTTAATATTTTTTTCATAGTGGTTGCTCTTTAAAAGTCTTTCCAGGTGCCTGGAATGCGTGCGACGCCGGTTAAGAAGTTATTGAACAGATTGCCCGCACCGGGGGTGCCATTGCCTATGATATTTCCATTGGCGGTCAACTTGGTGACACTCGAATCCATAACAACTGAACCGTAAACGGTTGCCCCGCCCCATCCCTGGTCTTGTCCGCTGCATGTGGCTGCATAATAAATGATCCCATAGATGGTCGGGCCCCCGTTAATTTTCGGGCAGCCACTACCGTCACCTAATGGGTCGGAAAAAATAAGGACAATGGGGCTAGTTGCCGAACCTAAACTTTGGTGGAATGGGGAACCGCTAGTTACTACAAAAAATGGTTCTTTTCCCGCGGCCGGCGTAGTCGGAAGTGTGTCCACATAACCATTCGCAGTGGCGATGGCTATGGCGGACGCAAGGGGCATGCTAAACAACTCGCTCCAGGCGGGTGTGCTGGTAGCCGGAAAACTGGAGCTGACGGTGGCCCCAAGCGTCGGGTTTCCGCCCAAATGGCCTGTGTTAATTGAAGACGTCGGTTGGTCCGTTAAAATCGCCGTCCCCGGCGGATTGCCGGAATCAATCGTGGGGTTTCCTGTGACACCCGAAAGGCCACCGTTGATCACCATGGGGGGGGCGGATTGCCCAGCAGTGGTCAAGTAGCTAATTTGTTTGATCCATGCTTGCGAGGTCGCTGTAATAGTAGCGTCGTTAACACCCTGTGCTACTGAAGTGACTTCTAGTGAGCTTGTGCCTTTGGTGTAAGTCAGCGTGTAGGTGTAACTTTCCCCTGTCGATGAGCCAGAAACTGTAGTCAATGCGGTTGGGCAGCCTGTAGGCAATGATACGGTGGAACAGTTGAGACTTGTAGTAATGGTGTTTGTGCTTGCCCAGGCTACCCCATATTCCAATCCGGCCTCGGCCGCCTCATGCGCTTCGCGGGCGCGAAGGTCGTTGCCGACAATTTTTTGTTCCATGACCCCGATGTTTGCCGAGGTCAATGCGATAACGCCCATTATCATAGCCAGCACCAACACCACAATCAAGGTAGCTGCGCCTTGCTGGCCTTTTTTTAAGGCAGGCCCCGGAAATGTCATCAGATTAACTCCACAAAACAAAGCGGTTAAGGGGCGGACAGTAAAAACTTATCATTGCGCACCCGTACCTGTTCGGTGATGGTTTGCGTGACCGTGCTGTCCTTGCGCGAAACGCCGGTCAATAAAATGGTGACATCCCGGACATAGGAACAGGCTTGGCCGGTGACGCAGGTGTTGCAACCCTCGCCGGTATCGCACAGACCGTTGCCCCATAGACCTGTTTTACAGGTCGAACTAGCGGTGGCTGGGGCTTGATCGTCGCCGTCGTAGCAGCCGTCACTGTCGGTATCGGTAACCATGCTATGGACATTAAGAGGAGTTGTGGTTAGCGTGAAAGTCAGTCCGGTGAAGTGTACTGTCGGCTCGGTAACGGACTGCCAGGCGCCATCAGTGCAGTTTTCGTTAGTGCTGCCGCTGCTGCGCAGCTCCAGATTACCAGTAGTGCTGTTTAACCGGAATCCAAATCGTTCGTTGCTGTTCCCTATCGGTGGGGTCGGCGGAGGATCATTATCGCTGTTATAGGAGAAAACAATGCAGGAACCCGTGTTATAAACCGCCAAATCTGTGGTTGCGCCGCTGGTGGTGCTATCAAAAAAAGGATTGGTTTGTACCGAGGAAAAATAAGTATCCGGTAAGGATGTTGCAAATCCAGCTCGGCGAATATCGCTTTCTATAATGCTCATCATGGTGCGCATGTCCTGATTTAAGCGGCTGAGATTAATATTGTTGTTCTGGCCTTTGACCGAGGTAATAAAAATATTGATGCCGCCAGCGAGAACAACCAATCCAACTAGCATACCTATCAACAATTCGATCAGGGTTATACCTGTTTGTTTGTGGATTAACATAAGTTGTAGCCTCCCATCGTGCCGCAAATCTGTACGCTTCCCAGTATGCTGACTATTACGTTGGCGCTATAGTTATTGGAGGTGATTGTAACCGATCCGTAATTTGGATTGGTGCCTCGTACTGGATCGAAGGTGGTATAAGCAACACCCCCGGTAAAAGTAGTGGATGCTAAGGTTGTTGAAGCGAAATTGCTGCCATTGACCGTTTTGAGCAGCGTGTTGGCTCCAGTCGGGTCGGCATTAATAGTATAGCTCCATGAGCTGCCGGTGATGTAAGTAACCCTGACTATTATATTGCGTTTAATAGCTTCACTCCGCGCCCAGCGCAGATCAGCCAACACCGCTTCCGTAGCGCTGGTGATACGTTGTTTATCGAAGACAGTACTGAATGAAGGAACGGCCATCGCCACCAAGATAGCAATAATTGCAACGACTACCAATAATTCAATCATGGTAAAACCAGAATCTTTTTGCCCGTTCATATCATTGACTTTTTTGTGTGTTATTGGATTGTAGCTTATTTGTTAGCTAGCCCTAATTCATAGGGCGCAAAGGGGCTAATATACTCCAGTCAAATGTTAATTCAATTGGTTGATGAGTATAAATGCTTAGATGGATGCCATAAGTGTACCTGATTACCCATAATCCTCAGCCATCTTGAGTAGCCGCATGGGCATAGGTGGAGTTCTGGCCGCAACGTAACATAGGCGGGGCAGCATATCCTCAAGGACAAACGCCGATTGAAACGATAACTAAACTCTGCCAAGTAGCGCGGGAGATGCTTGTGATTGATGGAGTGATATGCCCCGTTAATCGACCTTTTGACATTCTGTAGTGGTCAATTTATTGACATGCTGCTTGCTCTGGCTTGCTGATCTATTTGATCGTTATTGTCGGGTATTTCTACCGAACTATTCAAAGCGTTTTAATCATAATTAACCTGTAGATGAGACGTTAATAGTTAAAATATCATACGTAATTGATTTAAAAACATTAATAAACTATTGGCCCGTGTCGTGCTTTATAGATTAAACCGACAATCAGGAAAAAATATTATGAGCATTAGCTTTAAAGCGGCCCTTGGCATTGAGCCTAAAATTTTGGCTTTTCGAGAAAAGCGAGGCGAAATATTAGCTGCTAATTTAGCAAACGCAGACACGCCCAACTTCAAAGCACGAGATATGGATTTCAAGTCGGTTCTAAAACAAAGCATGTCTTCAGGCGTGTCCATGGAGCGCACCCATGCGGGACATATCGTACCGCAACAACCAGTATTTGGAGCTAATGTCATGTATCGTAATCCCAATCAGGTGTCGCTCGATGGCAATACCGTCGAGTCTCATATTGAACAAGCCAAATACGCTGAAAATGCAGTGAGGTATCAGGCCAGTTTGAATTTCATTGGTGGAGACTTTTCTGATATGAGAATTGCGCTTAGAGGCCAATAGGCTATTAGCTAAGGCTTCTGGCTTTTCTTGCCGGTAAGTGGTTCAATCACTGCGCAGTTGACAATTAAAAGCGTTTAAAATTCCAAATGAACCCAAAATGAACAGCTTCCATTTTTAGGATTCCGCTAGCACCCTTTGCACCGCCGACGTGCCGATGCCGAGGGTCTTGCCGATCTTCACCTTACCCATGCCGCCAGCCCGGAGCTTTTTAATCTCCGTTTCGACGTCCTCCCCGTGCGGTTTTCGGCCCAGCTGTTTGCCTTTGGCCCTCGCTCTCGACAGACCTGACTTGACCCGCTCCTGAATCATCGCTCGCTCGAATTCGGCAAATACCCCGCACATATTAAACATGGCACGACCCGACGGGGTGCTGGTGTCCAGCGCTTGCTGATGCAGGTAAAGGTCTATGCCGAGGGCATGGAGTTCGTTGAGGAAAGACACCAGGTCTTGCAGCGACCGCCCCAGCCTATCTACCGACCACGCGGCGATCACATCGAACCGCCGCCGTGTCGCGTCTTGCATCATGCGGGCGAAGGCCGGACGCTTGTCCCGACTTTTCGCACCACTGATGCCGTGGTCTTCATAGACCTCGACGGTTTTCCAGCCGCAGCGTTTGATCACCGCGTCCAGTTCCAGCCGCTGGTTGTCGGTCGTCTGTTCTGTGGTGGAGACACGAAGGTAGAGGGCAACGCGTTTTGTCGGTTTGGTCATGCTCGGATAGTATCAGAACGCCATACCGTAAACAAGTGTTTACGGTATGGCAAAACGGCCACGCCGGAAGCCACGTTTTTACTGGGTTACAGAGAGGCGAATTCAGAGAGGTTTTCGGTATGGGTCTTAATACGGCCAGACTGGGTAACATAACCCAATTTTGACCCTGACTTATGACACGGCCAAACAGTTGAAATCACAAGCGCGGCCTGACGTGCCAAAAATCTTGATTTTTGGCACAACAGCCGGTTAGACAGAACGTATCAAAATGTCCAAAGTTTTGAATTTAATCTCCAATTTTTCAAGCCATCGAGTCATAAAACGAAACTGAATTGCCCCCGGCATCCTTTGCTTGATACATTGCTATATCAGCAAATTTGATAATATCTTTCGCGCAACCATCGTGATTGATGAACAGCATTATGCCAATACTTACCGTGCAATGATGCTGATGGCTTTTTTGATCATTAAGTTTCAGTACATAGGGTTCGGCCAGGATGGTGCGGATTTTTTCAGCGACGATACCCGCTTCTGTAGCAGATTCAACCTTGTTCCCGCTCAGTTCACCGAGCATCACCATAAATTCATCGCCGCCGAAACGCACGACGGTGTCTATTTCACGCACACAACTGCTGATGCGGTTCGCCACCTCCACCAGCAGTAAATCGCCCACATCATGTCCTTGCGTGTCATTGAGTGGTTTGAATTTATCCAGATCAAGGAACATTAATGCACCATAATGACCGTTACGCTTGCTGGCGGCTATGGCTTGTTCCAGTCGGTCGTTCAGTAGGCGGCGGTTAGGGAGTCGTGTCAACGGGTCATAGAAAGCCAGATCGTAAATTTGCTCATCCATTCGCTTGCGCTCGGTGATGTCGTTCATCGTGGCGATGTAGTGGGTGATCTCACCGTTGCTTCCTTTCACTGCGGTGATGGTGAGATATTCCGGATATATCTCGCCACTTTTGCGGCGGTTCCAGATGTCGCCTTCCCATTCGCCGGTGCGCTGGATATTTTCCCACATAACCGCATAGAAGTTAGCATCTTGACGGCCAGAGCTGAGTATACGCGGGTTCTTGCCAATAGCTTCTTCAGGAAGGTAACCGGTGATTCTGGTGAAGGCACGATTAACTCGCATGATCTTGACATTGGCATCGGTGGCCAACATACCTTCCTGAGCTTCATCAAAGGCAGTGGCTGCAATAAGTAGCTGCTCATTAACCTTAACAGCCCATTTACGAATGAAAAATGCGGTTACTGTGGCAAATGTGGCCGTCACCATGACTGTAATTAAATGTGACTCCCAATGAGTCAATGTCAATTCGAAATATATTTCTTTCAACAATTCATAGCCGGTCATCAGTAATGCGGTACTAAAAAAGATGCCGAGCAAATAAATTTCAGGTAACAATTTATAGAAGGAAACCCTCATGCGTTAAATTTCGCCCCGTTCTTTCATATGCTTAAATTGCGTAATCTTTGAACATTTGGCGTGTTTGCCTTTGTTGCGTGGATTACCGCACACTGGGCAATTCCAATCATCAAGTTTTAACAGCTTTTTAGCTGCTGTATCTTGTTTCTTATTCATTGAGTTAATTTACTGCCGGAAATTCCAGTTTTATTCGGCAAATGTATGGAGAAACCCACGCATAGCCATATTTCATGGCTTCATTGTTAGGCAAAATTGTTAGATTTACAACCCGTTGTTTTCACAGGTTTCGTGTATTGTCTAAAAAACCTTCGTTTTTTAGACTTATCTTTCCTAGAATCTTTTGAAGCTAAAAAAGTCGCTTAGTAGAATGTCCGTGAAATCGGGACAAGATCAGTATGCCACTTACACGAAGCTTGAACAAGGCACAGCCCGGGCGGCGCTATTATTTCGGCATTCCTAAATGAATCAAAATAGCATTCTCGACCGCAAGCATGTCGGCCTTAGACAAGGTGCACAATTTGTTTTTTAGACGGCTTTTATCAGCGGCCATAATTTGATCGGCCATTGCCTTCCCTGGTTTCTCATCAGAAAGAGTTACCAGCGCTTCGCCCGGATATTGTCGGCCTGTATTACTGGTTATCGGTACGACCACAACGCGCAACAAATTCCGGTTGGCTGAGTCATTACTGACAATCACCGCCGGTCGCGTTTTGCGAATTTCACTACCGACAGAAGGATCGAATTCGACCCACCACACCTCACCTCGCTTCATGGGTCATATCTCCGGCAATGGCGTTGCACCATTCCATCGCTTCATCTTCACGCGCTTTGTCTGCGGCCATCGCCTTATATCCGTCATCCAGGCGGGTATCCATGACATGCGGCCTCACCAGGTCTTCAATGAATTGGCTCATTTTCCGTTTTCCAATGGTACGATGCAAGCCTTCATACACCGCTTCATCAAGGGTAATCGTCATTTTTTTATGCATAGTCGCCTTTAAACACATTATACGTATTAGGTATAATAGCACACATTCAATCGACACAAAAAAATGGCCTAGCGACTCATCCCCCTGTCTTGATCTTGCTCATTTTCTTTGCTTTGCTCAAACTGTTGAATGAGCTTTTCTGCTGACGCCGGGTCGCGCTTCATGTTTTCACGCATTCTATCCAGAACCACGGGCCGCGCCTCTTTCGGTAGCTGGTTAAAGCCATCAATTGAATTGCGCAGCCCTTCCGCTATGGCGTTCCACTTTTTGCCGTCATCGTCATAACCGAAGGCTTTCATCTCGCGCTTGATCGCGTGTGCTTTGAAGGCGGACAGGGCTTTGTCTATCTCCGCCATGGTTTGCGCTTGCTGCCGCTCTGCCAGGCGTTGCTCTTTGGCGTCGAGCACGGCCTGAGCGACGCTGGGATGCTTGTTTTCAAACATCTCCTGAGCTTGCCTGCTCCACGCCGGTATTTGACCGGAATCATGATCCCATTCGCCTTTCAAAGTGCCTTTGGCTCTCAATTCGCAATAAATCGCCCCGCGCTCTGCCTCGGAAACCTTCCCGGACCAGACACGATGCTCCATTTCCCAGTCTTTAACGCCAAAAAGTAGCGGTCTTTTAGGTTCCGCATCGCGTAATAGTCCGGTTTGCCGCTTCCAGTCTTGCGCCTTTTCCATCAGCCGGCTGGCGGTTTCTTCCCGCCATTGTCCGCGTAGCGCCTCGAAATAACCGTTTTTGAGCCGCTCTGCACGCTGCTCGGGACTCACGATAGGGCTTGGTGCCGGTGGCTTGTCTTCTTGGTGTAACGCGGGCTCTATGGGCTTTTCCGGCGTTATTGCGCTTGTTTCCGGTCGGGTGAGGATGGCGGGGGGCTTAATCTCGATCTCGGCCCGTTTCTGGCGGTCACGCTCGGCCTTGGCGGCGCTTAAGTTTCCCGACAGGTCAATGAGCGAGCGTTCAAGTGCTTGCGCTTCCCGCTCCAGCTCGCCCAATTCCTTGGCTCTGCTCAATCGTTCGGCGGCTTCGCGCTCAAACGCCAAGCGTTTGTCCGATGCTTGGCGGGTTCGCCGTTCGTAGCCGGTGGCCGCAACCCCAAGATGCTGGGTGGGTTCCCGGTCGATACCCTGGGCTTTAAGGCTCCGGTGATCGACCTGGGCATCGATGCCGCTTTCCCGGAAGCGTTCGTTTTGCAGTTCTGCGAATCGTTCCCGCCAGCGGTCGACCTCGCCGCTCTTTCGCTCGTCCAGTTCGCGGGTCTTTTCGGTGAATCCTTCGGGCGTTAATCGTCGGGTGCTGCACAGGATATGGGCGTGATGGTTTCGGTTATCTCCACCCTTGCCAGGGGCGTGAATGGCAACATCAGTCGCGCAGCCATGCCGCGCTACGATTTCTTTGGCAAAATCGACCGCTAACCGCTGCCGCTCATCGTAGGAAAGTTCGGAAGGCAGGGCTATTTCAAATTCTCGGGCGACGGTTGAGTTTTTGCGGGTTTCTGCTTGCTCTGCCGCGTTCCAGAGTGCGGCACGATCTGTTGCCCATTCTGGCGCATTATCTGGCAGCACAAGTTCTGAATATTCGACTCCGCCTTTGCGGGTGTAGTCGTGCGTATCTCCGGTGCGCTCGTCATAAATGGCTACCCCGGCACGATAGGCGGCCGCGCCCGTGGCGCTTCGTCCTACTGACCGGCTGATGGTCTTAACGGATAGGTGATAGATGGCCACGGCTGCCTTTGCTCTTGATTTCTGCTCCGCAGGACGCACGCAAACGTAGTTTGCATAAGTGCGCCCTTCACTTTGTTCAGGGTTGTCGCATCTGGATAGGATACATCACTTTACGGAAAAATTTTGTGAAAAAAATAGGCGGGTATACAATGCCATGTCCAGAAATAAAATACCGAGACAACCGATGGCAACGATTGATGAAAAAATCGCAGAAATTGAACAACAAGCCAAGAAAAAAATAAAGCAACTCAAAGCCAAACGTGAGTTGATAGAGGCGAGGAAAGTTCAGGCGTTAATCAAAGGCAAGCGGTCGGACGATACCCGCCGTAAAATTCTCGCCGGAGCAATGGCAATTGACTTTGCTGGACGTGATGAAAAAACATATCAGAATTTCATCAAGCAAATGGACAAATACTTAACACGCGTTGATGATCGCGCCCTGTTTAATTTGCCGCCCCTGCCACTACCGGTAGCGGAAAATACGCGACAACCCATAGCCAATACAGACAAACAAGAAATTCAGTGATGGCCATTA
>DATBQC010001067.1:0-7194 GCA_036561065.1 Methylobacter sp.
ATGATCTTCATTCCGGCGACCTGGTTTTCTTCAATACCAACGGCAAGCCATTTTCCCATGTCGGCATTTATGTCAGCAATGACAATTTTATTCACGCCCCTAGCCAGCGTACTGGGAAGGTGCTGGTGTCCAGCCTTAGAAATCGTTATTGGGGAGAGCGGTTTAGTTGCGCACGCCGTCCATAACATAGGCGGTGGGTAGAGCGATTTAAAGAGATTTATTCACCACGAAGACATGAACGACTGCAAGGATGCAGGAAGTAGGAAGTAGGAAGTAGAGCAACGCAGGAGCAGTTGCCGAGACACGAAGAGAAACCAAGCCAAAAACTTCGTGTTCTTCGTGCCTTCGTGGTGATATATTTTTAAGCAGCAAGCTTGGTGATCGCCGTTTTGACTAAGCCACTCAATTCAGAACCGTCTTCCTGGCAATAGGCGATAATCGCCTTACGCATTCTTGGATCCCATGATCTTAAAATGTGATTTTTTATGCCCTCCGCAGCGATTTCTTTATCGGTTTCCGAGTTAAAGAAATTGCCTATGTCGTTGGCCATTTTGATCAGTCGTTCTATTTTCATTATTAATCACACAAAGAGTTGCTATGGGTTAAGCGTTGCGGATGAGTATAAACTACATGTTGGTCATCACGGGCAAAACCGATTAAGGTAAGTCCTGCTTCATTAGCCAAGCGTATGGCTAATCCGGTAGGCGCGGAAATCGCCGCAAGCAGCGTAATGCCGACCCATGCGGTTTTTTGTACCATTTCATAACTGGCGCGGCTGGTAACAACGACAAAGCCTGCGGATAAATCCTTGTCGGTGCGCAATAAAAAACCGATTAATTTATCCAGCGCGTTGTGCCGTCCTACATCTTCCCGGACATCTAAAATTCCCAGCCCAGGAACCGCCCAAGCCGCTGCATGCACGGCTCCGGTTAATCGGTTGAGTTTTTGGTGTTGCTTGATGCCCGTTAACGCGGATTGGAGTTGGTCGGCGGACAGGGTCAATTCCCCGTTGACCGGACTCGGTTCGCGGATGGCTTGCTTTAAAGTGCTGGCGCCGCAGAGTCCGCAGCCGGTGCGACCGGTTAGATTACGGCCTTTGTCTGCCATGCATTGAAAACGCTGTTCGGGAATTTTGATCTGAACTTCGATGCCGTTCGAGCGGTTATAAACCCGTGCCGATAACAATTCCTTCGGGTTTTTAATGATGCCCTCAGTAATGCTAAAACCCAGCGCAAATTCTTCAAGATTGGTCGGGCTTGCCAGCATGACGACATGCGGCGTCCCATTATAAATCAGGGAAACCGGCACTTCTTCGGCAATGAAGTCTTGCAGTTGTTCATGCTGCCCGCCTAGCCAGCGATCAACTGTGTATTGTTGATAGCTGGGCCAGCCCAAATCTAACGATAAGGACTCGGCAATCGCTCCTTGCATTGCGCTACCTCCTGCGTCCATGCAGTCGTCGGCGGACGGCGCTTGACAATAACACTGCGGCGGCAGTGTCGTTAGTCATTGCTTATTCCCTGTTCCAGAAGATCAAGTTGTTTTTCTGTAAACTCTTGATATTGTTGTTGCCATTCCGAAGGCTGGCTGACTTTGGTGATTTGCACAGCCGTCACTTTGTATTCGGGGCAGTTGGTCGCCCAGTCGGAGTTGTCGGTCGTGATCACGTTGGCGCCGGATTCAGGGAAATGGAACGTGGTGTAAACAACGCCCGGCTGTACGCGATCGGTAATCAAGGCGCGCAATACCGTTTCACCTGCACGACTCTTAATGCCAACCCAGTCGCCGGTTTTCACGCCGCGATCTTCAGCGTCGTGCGGATGGATTTCCAGGCGGTCTTCACTGTAAAAAGCAACATTACCAGTACGACGGGTTTGTGCGCCGACGTTGTATTGCGACAGAATCCGCCCCGTAGTCAAAATCAACGGGAACATAGGGGTGACTTTTTCTACAGTCGGTACATATTCGGTTAACATGAACAAGCCTTTGCCGTTATCGCGCAAGAAATGCTCGGTGTGCATAATCGGTGTGCCTTCCGGCGCTTCGTCATTGCAAGGCCATTGGATGCTACCGAGGCGGTCAATTTTTTCATAACTGACGCCGCTAAAGCTGGGTGTAAGCCGTGCGATTTCATCCATGATTTCTGACGGATGGTTGTAATTCATCGGAAAGCCCAGCGCATTGGCCAGCATCTGGGTGACTTCCCAATCCTGATAGCCTGCCAACGGCGACATGACTTTACGCACCGGTGAAATACGGCGTTCGGCATTAGTGAAGGTGCCGTTCTTTTCCAGGAAAGAAGAACCAGGGAAGAAAACGTGGGCAAATTTAGCGGTTTCGTTGAGGAATATATCCTGAACGATCACGCATTCCATGGCCCGTAACGCGGCATGGACGTGTTTAATGTCCGGGTCGGATTGGGCAATGTCCTCGCCCTCACAGTACAGCCCCATAAAACTGCCGTCCAATGCCGCCTCGAACATGTTGGGAATACGCAAACCCGGTTCTGCGCTAAGCTTGGTTTGCCATGCGTGTTCAAACAGCTGATGCGTTGCAGGATCGGAGACATGACGATAGCCGGGGAACTCATGCGGGAATGAGCCCATATCGCAAGAACCCTGCACGTTGTTTTGTCCGCGCAACGGATTGACGCCCGCGCCGTCGTGGCCCAAATTGCCGGTGGCCATGGCCAGATTGGCAATGCCGATTACGGTGGTGGAACCCTGGCTGTGCTCGGTTACGCCCAGGCCGTAATAAATCGCGCCGTTTTCGGCGGTGGCATAAAGCCGTGCGGCTGCCCTGAGTTCAGCGGCGGGAACGCCGGTAATGGACTCGGAAGCTTCCGGTGAATTATGTTCCTGCGCAACAAAGGTTTTCCATTTGGCAAAAGAGGCTACATCGCAACGCTCGTTAACAAAGGCTTCGTCAAGCAAGTTTTCGGTCACAACGACATGTCCAAGCGCATTGATCAACGCGACATTGGTGCTGGGGCGCAATTTCAGATGATGGCTGGCTTTGACGTGAGGCGATTTGATCAGATCGATTTCGCGCGGATCAATGACGATCAGCTTTGCGCCCTGACGCAGGCGTTTTTTCATTTGCGAGCCGAATACAGGATGCCCGTCGGTCGGATTTGCGCCCATCACTAAAATGACATCGGCTTTCATGACCGAGTCGAAATCCTGGGTACCGGATGATTCGCCAAAGGTTTGTTTCAGACCGTAACCGGTAGGTGAATGGCAAACCCGCGCACAGGTATCGACATTGTTATTGCCGAAGCCCGCGCGTATCAGTTTTTGCATGATGTAGACTTCTTCGTTGGTGCAACGAGAAGAAGTGATGCCGCCGATCGAGTCTTTGCCGTATTTGGCCTGGATGCGTTTTAATTCCGACGCGGCGTGATTGATCGCTTCTTCCCAGCTGACTTCCTGCCATGCATCTTTAATGCTGGCGCGGATCATCGGCTTGGTGATGCGGTCTTTGTGTGTGGCATAACCGAATGCAAAACGTCCTTTGACGCAGGAATGGCCGTGATTGGCTTTACCGTCTTTGCTGGGCACCATGCGGATGACTTGTTCGCCCTTCATTTCCGCCCTGAACGAGCAGCCGACACCGCAATAAGCGCAGGTGGTCACGATCGCATGTTCCGGCTGGCCGTTGTCGATCACCGATTTTTCCATCAGCGTCGCGGTGGGGCAGGCTTGGACGCAAGCGCCGCAGGATACGCATTCCGAGTCCATGAACGGTTGGTTCTGGCTGGGCGATACTTTGGAATCGAAGCCGCGGCCGTCGATGGTTAATGCAAACGTGCCTTGGGTTTCTTCACAGGCCCGTACGCAACGCGAACAAACGATGCATTTGCTGGGGTCGAAACTGAAGTAAGGGTTGCTGTGATCCTTTTCGGCGTTCAGGTGTGTTTCAATCGGGTTGTAACGCACTTCGCGTAAACCGACGGCCCCTGCCATATCTTGCAATTCGCAATCGCCGTTGGCCGAACAGGTCAAGCAGTCGAGCGGGTGATCGGAAATATACAGCTCCATAATGCCGCGGCGCACATCAGCCAGTTTTTTATTCTGGGTGACAATTTTCAAGCCTTCCGCGACCGGCGTCGTGCACGAAGCAGGCATACCTCTGCCACCTTCTATTTGCACTACGCATAGTCGACAAGAACCGAACGGTTCGATGCTGTCGGTTGCGCATAATTTGGGGATTTCAATGCCGATGCTTGCCGCGGCTCGCATAACCGATGTCCCTGCCGGTGCGGTAACTTGAAAACCATCAATTTCCAGCGTAACCATGTTTTCGCTGGTGGCGGCTGGTGTGCCAAAATCTTTTTCTTTATTAATCGACATTGTAATCTCCTCTAATCATTATCAGGCGGCTGTAGCTGTGGCATTTATCCCGAAATCTTCGGGAAAATGGTTTAAAGCACTCAGTACAGGGTATGGCGTCATACCGCCTAGCGCACAGAGGGAGCCGTTGAGTAAGGTGTCGCAAAGATCACGTAACAAGGGGATGTTTTTATCGAGGTTGCGACCGTTGATAATGTCGTCCATGACTTCTACGCCACGGGTGGAGCCAATACGGCAAGGCGTGCATTTGCCGCAAGATTCGATTTTGCAAAATTCCATGCTGTAGCGAGCCATTTTTGCCATATTGACCGTATCGTCAAATACGACAATGCCGCCATGTCCCACTACCGCCCAGATGGCGGCAAAGGCTTCATAATCCAAGGGGGTGTCAAATTGCGATTCGGGCAGGTAAGCGCCGAGCGGGCCGCCCACCTGGACTGCGCGAATCGGTCGGCCGGAAGCGGAACCGCCGCCGAAATCGTAAAGCAATTCGCGCAAGGTCAAACCAAAGCCCAGCTCGACCAATCCGGGGCGCTTGATGTTGCCTGCCAATTGCACCGGCAAGGTGCCGCGCGAGCGTCCCATGCCGAAATCGCGGTAATAATCGCCGCCCTTATCCAGTATAACCGGCACTGAAGCCAGTGAAATAACGTTGTTGACGACGGTGGGTTGACCGAACAAACCGCTAATGGCAGGCAAGGGCGGTTTAAAACGCACCAGGCCGCGTTTACCTTCCAGGCTTTCCATTAATGACGTTTCTTCGCCGCAGACATAAGCACCTGCGCCCACTCTGACTTCCAGGTTAAAAGTTTTGCCGCTGCCTTGGATATTGTCGCCCAGATAACCTTCCTTGTAAGCGGTTGCAATCGCGGCATTGAGCACTTCTAACGCGTGAGGATATTCAACGCGCAGGTAGATATAGCCTTGTGTCGCATCGACCGCTAAGCCCGCAATCGTCATGCCTTCGATCAATACAAACGGGTCGCCTTCCATAACCATGCGGTCGGAGAATGTGCCGGAATCGCCTTCATCGGCATTGCAGATAATGTATTTTTGCAGCGATGCGGTATTGAGCACCGTCTTCCATTTGATGCCGGTCGGAAAAGCTGCACCGCCGCGACCGCGTAAACCTGAATCGGTTACTGCCTGGACGATTTGTTCCTGAGACATGGCCAGCGCATTTTTTAAACCGCGGTAGCCGTCATTTTCAATATAGTCAGTCAAGCTGGCGGGATCGGTTTTGCCGATACGGGCAAAGGTCAAGCGTTGCTGTTTTTTGAAATAATCAAGTTCTTCAGTCAGGCCCAAACCTAGGGTATGCGCGCCGCCTTCTGTGAAGCCTGCATCGAACAAGCCGGATACGTCGCCGGGCTGGACAGGGCCGTAGGCCACGCGTCCTTTAGCGGTTGCAACTTCAACCAGCGGTTCCAGCCAGTACATGCCTCTTGAACCGTTGCGAACCAGGTTGATATTAATGTTGCGCTTTGCCGCTTCCTGGGCAATGGCTTGGGCAACGCGCTCAGCGCCCAGTGATACGGCGCTGGAATCGCATGGAACATAAATAGTGATACTCATGCTGATGCCTCTGGATTAGTGATGATGGCGTCAAAGCTGTCCGCTGTCACACGGCCGTAAATCTCTTTGCCGATTTGCATAGCTGGTGAACAGGCGCAGTTGCCCAAACAGTAAACAGGCTCAAGGGAGAATTTGCCGTCCACAGTCGTTTCATGAAAATCAATGCCCAGCTTGGCTTTAACATGTTCTTCCAGCCGTCTTGCGCCCATCGCTTGACAGGATTCCGCGCGGCAAAGATGAATGGTTTTTTTGCCCGGAGGCGTATCCCTGAAATAATGGTAAAAGCTGATGACGCCATGCACTTCGGCGCGAGAAAGGCTCAGCGCTGTTGCGATGTCCGGGACGCTGTCGGCAGGAATATAACCTAAAGCATCTTGTATACCATGCAGAATAGGTAAAAGTGCGCCGGGCTTGTCTTTAAGTGCGGCGATTATTTCTTGCACGGTTGTTTGCGTAGAGCCTGATTCTGTCATGGTCATCTCAATATGGGGAATCCATCCGGATTAAAACAACGGCAGTTCCTGACTGTTGCGTATTTAAGTGTGTCGGGTAGCATAGCACAAGATATTTTGGCTGTAAAAATGCTATAAAACGGATAAAAAATGTAAGTGTTTTAACTAATATCAGCTATGTGGCTATTTATAATGAATATTTTTTAAATACAGTACCTTAAAATGATTTGCCTGTTTTTATGCAACAAACTATTCACGAATAAGCCTATATTGGTTACTTTTTGTTGGAATTACAAGGGAGGCCGACGTTACACTAAACTTGTTCAGTATCAACTTCAGAAGGCAGGGAGAATCATGAACGGAGCCGCGACTTTAGTCGCGCATGAGCGATCATGCGTAAGCCGTGATGATTGAGCTATCACCGCGACTAAAGTCGCGGCTCCAAATGCCCTGGAGTTTAAAGCAGATACTGCTCTAATAGCACATTGTTAAATTAGCCACGTAGAAGAGAGGATTTTATGCCGTATTTAAAATTAACAACCAATCTTGCAATCAGTAAAGAGCAGTCGCCAAAATTATTAAGCCAATTTTCACAACTGCTAGCCAAAGAAACCGGTAAACCTGAGCGTTATGTGATGGTTGAGCTAGTCGGGGACAAAGACATGCTGTTCGGCGGCAGCAGCGAACCGTTGGCTTATGTCGAGTGCAAAAGCATCGGTCTTAGCGCCCAGCAAGCCAAGTCGCTTTCGGCTGCTATTTCTCAATTATTAGCCAGCGAGTTACAGCTTTCAGCGGAGCGTATTTATATAGAATTT
>DATBQC010001068.1:0-3384 GCA_036561065.1 Methylobacter sp.
TCGCATTATTCCCTAATGATGGTATACAGATTGAAGTGCTTGTTGGTAATGCCGAAGCTGCGCTGAAAAAGGCCAAACTGTCAGGTGAGGAATATCTGTTCTATACCTCGGATATCAATGCCAAGGTAACCGAGCAATTGCTGCTTGAGGACCAGTTGCGCCGGGCCATCATTGAAAAACAATTTGTTCTTTACTACCAGCCTAAAGTTGCTACTGATAATGGCCATCTGGTTGGTTTCGAGGCACTCATCCGCTGGATAAGCCCAGAGCGTGGGTTTGTGCCACCATTTGAATTCATTTCGATTCTGGAAGAGACCGGAATGATTCTGGAGGTGGGTAAATGGGTAACACAACAGGCAGCAACAGATTACCGCGAATGGCGGAAACTCGGGCTTAATCCGCCGCCGATTGCAGTCAACGTTTCAGCCATTCAATTGCGACACCCCGATTTTGTGAAAACCATTCGTGAAGCGTCTGGGTTTAAGGGATCTGGTGATATCGAGACAAAGGGTAAGAAATCTGCCAAACCAGATTCGATAGAAAGCATAGAAGAGGCTGCTGCGATTCATCTGGAAATCACTGAGTCTGTGTTAATGGAAAATATCGATTACATCATCCCATCATTACAGGCACTCAAGGATGAAGGGTTCCAAATTTCTATTGATGATTTTGGTACGGGTTATTCTTCATTCAATTATCTGACCAAAATACCGCTTAATACGATAAAAATTGACCGCTCTTTTATCACAGGCCTAAACACCCATCCTGGCCAGAAAACGATTGTTTCGACCATCATCCTGCTTGCACATGCACTTAAACTTAAAGTCATTGCCGAAGGGGTAGAAACCATCGAGCAGCATGAGGAACTGAGGCTCATGGGGTGCGATGAGTTGCAAGGTTATTTGCATGGGAAGCCTATGCCAAAGAGCGATGTCGAAGTTCTACTGAGACGGAATCGGACTTAAATCACTAGTGAAATTCGGGAGAAACACTCAGTGACAACTAATCAGTATTTATATAAATGGCTACTTGGTGGCTTATCATCAGAATATGCGCAGGAGAGCGTTGCATGGCTGGTGTTTCCTCATGCGCATAGCCCGATACTTGCTACGCGTCGTGCCTCGCTTATTTTATCTCGCGTCCGTATTATTTCAGCCTTATTTGCCATTTTAACTTTTTGTTGGATTCCGGTTGATTTCCTTACTCTTCCGCAGGGAACTGCTATCGAATTAGCTTATGGTCGAATGGCAGTGACACTGGCTTTCGTACTGACGGCCTTTTCTTCTCGCGATTCGAACATTATGGGTAGGGCCTACTCAGGCATGGTCTTGATGTTTGGCGTACCAACTGCGTTTTATGTTTTTTCACTATTCGAGCTAGTTAATATTAGCTCTAATGGGTTCGCTCGATCCATGATCGACATTTATGCCTATTTGCCTGCCATATTAATAGCGGGCATTAGCATTTTTCCATTAACGATTCTAGAAGCACTATTATTTTCCACCCCTGTGTTTATAGGTTATGGCTTAGGGTATTTACCCAATCTGACCTTTATGGGTATTTCATCTCAAATTGCAGAGATATGGCTGCTTTGCATGATGACAGTAGTAGTGACGGTTGCGAGCCTAAGTCAGCTTGGGTTTATGTTTAGCCTGATGCGTCAATCCATGCATGACCAACTTACTCGTTGCTACTCCCGTCGTAGTATTGAAGAACTGCTTGAACTCCAGTACATCATTGCTGACCGCAGCCAGTCAGCGCTCTCTATCGCCTTCATTGATCTGGATAACTTTAAATTGGTGAATGACCACTATGGACACAAGGCTGGAGATGACGTTCTCGCAATTGCGGCTGATAGCTTACTGAGAAATTTGCGGGGAGGTGATATGCTGGGTCGCTGGGGAGGTGAGGAGTTTATTCTGGTGTTTCCCAATACCCCGGCGGATAAAGTTGAATCAGTTCTTAAGCGATTATTGGTTGATGGCTTGGGTCAGAAACCAGATGGAAAAGCTGTCACTGCAAGTATTGGTGTTTCGGAAAAGATAACAGATCAAACCTGGCATTGGAGAGAACTTCTAGATTTGGCCGATCAACGCATGTATCAAGCAAAGATTAGAGGCAAGAATCAAATAGTGACAGCTACTACTAAGTCCTGAATCCTTATCCCGCGTGAAAAGTGAGGCAAATAATATGTTAGAGACTTTTTCAGAATGGCCAGCACCACCTTATTTCAATTTTGCTCCCGGCACGATTAAGACGGGCCCAGAGAGCTGCATAGTCTATTTTCGTAATGGGAACAAAGCGCTTGGCGACTTGGTTAGATTCTCTCCGGGTGAGTCAAGTATAGTTTTCCTACCTTCCCGTAATGAAGTGAATGAAACAATCAATCTGGATAAGATCAAGAGCATTCGTCTTGTACAGCCGCTTACCATGTTGCGACAAGAAACTTCCCTGGAGCAGCGGGCAGAAGAGGTATTTGCCCCATCTGAGCGACAGACCTTCAGTTTGGAATTCACTGATAAAGAGACTATTAGTGGAGAAACGGTTGGCCATACCGACTCTGCCAATGGTTTATATCTATATCTACCAAAAGATAACGACAAGGTTGTGCGTTGTTTCATCCCAAAACAATCAATCGGTAATTTTCAGATCGGCATGAAACTCGGTGAGATGCTGATTGAAGAAAAGCTAGCCAGTAAAGAGGACGTTGATGCGGCGGTAACAAGACAGCGTAGTTTACGTCTTCAGCGTTTGGGCGATTACCTGTCTGAGCATCAAATCGTTACTCGCGAGGAGTTGGATCAGGCAATCCGCCATCAGGAGACCAGACCTATTCTTAAGTTGGGCGAGGCATTGCAGCAGCTTGAACTGATTACCCAGGAACAGCTAGATGCTGCACTGAAGAAACAAAAGGAGAATCGCAATATACCGTTAGGTCAAATATTGATTGAAATGGGCATAGTCGATGAGCGGGCTGTAAAAGGTGCATTGGCAAAAAAACTGGGCATTCCTTATGTGGGCCTTTCCAAATTTAATTTCGACCATAATGCCATCAGGTTAGTTAATCATTCACTTGCTAGAAAACACGGGCTAATCCCCTTGTGCATGCATGAAAACTCCTTGGTGGTTGCATTTGAAGACCCGCTGAATTTAGCAGCAGTAGAAGAATTACGCTTTCTTATCCAGATGAAGATATTGCCAGTCATGGCCTCGCATGATGATGTGCGAACAGCGATCACAAAGCATTACGCCACTCATGGGGATAATAAAGGCCATGTTGAGTTTGGAGTTGACGATCGTATCGGTGACGATTATGCATACCATCAATCGGCCGCCTCGGAAATGAAGATCGACGATCTTGCCTCCAAGTTGTTCGTTGAGGAT
>DATBQC010001069.1:0-1720 GCA_036561065.1 Methylobacter sp.
AAACCACCATCAAACAGCCGGCGTTTCCACAATCAGCGTAGGAGCTTTCTCCGCAAATAAAGTGATTGTAATCTAAAATTAAGTCTTCGACGCCGTCGCCATTGATATCGCGCCGTGTTAAAAAGCCTTTTTCAAACTTAACTTTTCCATCGCAGCTTTTGACGCCTTCATTTATGACTGCCTGCACTTCAGGATGCAGTGGATTACCCGCTTTCGATGGTGTAACGGATACGGCGAACATAATCAGGATTGCTGTAACGATCAAACGCACCTTTTGCCTCATGGCGTGAGAAAGATTTGACCCGGCCCACATTAAACAGTGTTAGCGCAATGCCTGCTTTTGGAAATTCAGTGCGCGGTCCCGCGCTTGATTTTCTCAGCCATAGCATCGACCACTTGTTTAAACAGCACCGGGTTGCGCACAGCGTCTTTGAGATTGTCCGCCCAGTCGGGATTGGCTGCCGTCCATTTCAGCAGGGCGTTCACCTTGACGCCGCGATGCTTGATCAGAAAATTGTGGATTTTCGCGGGGACGAAGCTCGCGACGGAACTGGCGTTTGTCGGCTTGGCGCGAGCGACTATTACGAACGCGCGCGAAAAGCTTTCTAGATCATCCTCGTCGGACAGCTGTGTCATAAGGTCTAGGACCGCTCCGGATGGAGTATTGTAGGCTGCGGAGCCATGCTCTGCGATAGCCTTTGCGATCCGCGTTTCAGTTTCGTGATTCACTTTCGTCACCTCTTGGCTTAGGCCGTGGAGAGCCTCGGCTTTCGCCCTTCGCTCTGCGGCAAGTTTTCGAACGTCCTCGGCATCCGTGTCGGTCGGAACCCAGACCTTAACTTCCTGCCAACCTTCTGTAATTCGCAGCTCGCGTTGACGCCGCATGCGGGCTGCGACTGTGTTGTCTGCCATCTCGGCCCTCCGTATGCGTAAGTGATATACGCCGTAGTTCACTTACTGTAAAGGGGCTGGCCACTGATTTCGGCTCGCCGAGCCGCGAGGACTGATAGTGTGCATTAATCAAGACTTTCGACACGCGCCGCGATTTAACAGATTGGAGGGGTTATGTGATTTGATATGCTAAAATAGCTCGGTCGATGGACGCGTGCTCCTAAAGAGGCTTTTAAATGCAAACTTTCGAAAAGCTCAGTGAGACAGAAATAAGCCAGCTTCTGAGAAGCAAGACGGAACTGAAATTTATCATCGGTGAAGCCGTCACAAATTTTAAAGGTCTCAGCGGGACAGATTTTTCTGATCCCACGGAGGTTCCTCCTACCTCGGCAATCTTCACCCCCGAAGGGCTAGCTCATGTCATCTGCACCGGCACAGACCTAGCTGGAAAATTCATTCGTATTGTTGTGACCATCTATGCATATGGCGGGAAGATTTTTTACAAGCGGCTTGCTGACGACAGCTACGAAGCGCACGTCAGGTGGCCAGAATCGCCTGCCTAATGCAAAAGTCAAGATTTTCGGAACAGCGATATTGCCGCGAAATCGCAGGGGTTTTGAGAGAGGTTCTGCAACGTCATCCGACGGCGCTCGACTATCGTCTATCTCAGCCCGGTTGAGTTAGGCAAATTCGGAGAGGTCAATGACTGTGGAGTTGGAAGAGCAACTGTTGATCGCCGCTATCCGTGAGAGCAGCGCACGGATACCTGCACTTGTTCAGAAGAGCGGAGTAGAAGGAGCATACGGTCTCGACGAGAACCATGAGCCGT
>DATBQC010001070.1:0-1816 GCA_036561065.1 Methylobacter sp.
ACATGGGAAGCAAGGTCACTTTCACGACGCTTGGCATACAGATGATGATGAAAAGAGTGCTGAGAAGTGGCAAAAGGAAAGCATTAGCGCCTATGACTGCCCGCGTATCTCGAAAGAGTTTCTTGAGACGGAACGCAACACTATTGGCGAATGGTGGTTTAGACAAGAGTTCTTACGTGAATTCGTCGATACAATGGATCAATTATTCTCTACAGAGTCTATTATGAGCGCACTTACAGATGACGTGCAACCATTGAACCTTAGAGTGTTATCATGAGATTTGAACCAATTAGACGAACCCTAACAACCCCCGTCGTTACGGGCTTTATCATCGGCCTCGATCTTGGACAGGCGCGCGATTATACCGCCATCATTGTTTCAGAGCGTAGCTTAGCCATTGAAACAACCTATGAGCGCGGCGCTTTTGAGCGCGATGAAAGAGAGGTCGATAGGCGCGAGGTTGCGCACCACTCGATTAAATTTATCCATAGGCCGGCACTTGGCACGCCTTATCCTAAGATTATTGAGCAAGTTAAGAGCATTATTGAAGACTTACCCACAAGGAAAGAGCCGCTGGCGCTTGTCGCGGACGCAACCGGCGTGGGCAGGCCCGTCATTGATCTTTTGCGCGAGGCTGAGTTAGACCCGATAGGCGTCACGATTACCGGCGGGGATAGGGTAAATAAGGTTAAGCGCAATGATATTCGCATTCCTAAGCGTATTCTCGCCGCTGCTTTGCAAATAGCGCTGCAAACCGGAAGAGTTAAAATCGCGAAGGGCCTTCCACTAGTTGACGTTCTAATAGCTGAATTAGAGAACTTCAAAGTTAAGATCAGCGCTACAGGCAATGAGACGTTTGAGGCATGGCGTGAAAGCGTGCATGATGACTTGGTGTTAGCTGCGGCGCTAGCTGTCTGGTATGCTGACAATCGACCAAAGGCTGTTATAAGCGGCGGCGCGTTACCATGGATTGTTTAACCCCTGTGGCGGCTTCGAAGATCGTCGCTTGCATTGGCAAGATACATCGTCTATTGCTTGAGGCACAGACGATTAGCCTCATCTGTTGTCACGAACTGGCCCGCGACCCCGGATGAACGGGCGCGGGCCTTTTCCGTTTGCGCCACGTTGAGCGGTATTGCTTACGGCGTTACCTTTGTCGTGGTCGCGGCGCTTTCGCCGCAAAGGGCTGTGGGCATTAGATGCGTCTTTCAGGGATGATTGGCGTTATTTTATAAGCATTTTCTTTGCCCATGGGCTCACGCTTAACCTTTCCGTCTGCCCGGAGCCGTTCAAGAGCATCGTAAACCCGCTTGCGCGATATGGCGTCGATAATCTCATTGATGGTCACAGCTTGCGGTCGCAAGCTTTCAAGCTCGGATTCAAGGAAATCGTCTAATGGATTGCGCATCTCGCCTCTCCTTGCTTTGCGCTAAGTATAGCATGGGGGTTGAGCCGGGCGCGAGGCGTAAGAGTGATTGATTTAAGTCACTTGGCGTTCGGGGACTCGATCTTACCTGTCGAGCCGCCAACAGTCTCGTTTGAGCCGATGTTTACATTTATATGGCTTGCAAATAGTAATATAATCAATATTGTAAAGCCAATTATCGGTAAATATTTGTTAATCGGCGAACTTTTTCTCTCTGTATCTAAATCTGAGGAAAAGTTCATGCGCAGCCTCTTCTTTGTTTTCGTATAAAACTTTACCACTTTAGAATAATTATAAATGTTTATTGAGGACAGCGCGGTTTGCCACAGCTCTAGTTTTACAGACTCACTTGGTCTTATTTGATGAATATGGAACACTTTGCTAAGCTCA
>DATBQC010001071.1:0-2116 GCA_036561065.1 Methylobacter sp.
CTGGGTCTTGCGCCTACCTCCAGCACCACTGCCGCCTTGGTGATGGGCGATGCGTTGGCGGTTTCCTTGCTTGAAGCGCGGGGTTTTACCCGTGATGATTTCGCCCTGTCTCATCCCGGTGGTAGTTTAGGTCGACGACTGTTATTGATGGTTGGCGATATTATGCATGCCGATGACAAAGTGCCGTCTGTGCCTGAGTCTGCGCTGATCAGTCACGCCTTGCTGGAAATGACCGAGAAAAAGCTGGGCATGACGGCGATAGTCGATGCGGATAATCGTGTTACAGGTATTTTTACCGACGGCGATTTGCGGCGGATGTTGGGCAGAAATCTTGACGTACATAAGACCTCCATTACTGAAGTCATGACCCCGAATTGCGCGGTGATTTCGGCGGATATTCTGGCGGCCGAAGCCATGCAAATTATGGAGCAAAAAAAGATTAACGCGTTAATCGTCGTTGATGGGCAGCGCCGGGCAATAGGCGCTTTGAATATGCATGACCTGATTCGTGCGGGAATAGTCTGATGACAGGAGGCAACATGCAGTCGGTTGTGGAAAAAGCCAAAAAACTCAAATTATTGATTCTGGATGTGGATGGGGTGTTGACGGACGGCAAGCTTTTCTTTGATAACGACGGCAACGAATATAAATCATTTCATGCGCAGGATGGTCACGGTATCAAGATGTTGCGGCAGACCGGTGTCGAGGTCGCGGTGATTTCCGGGCGCAAATCGAAATCGGTCGCACTGAGGATGAAAAATCTGGGCATCGAGCATGTCTATCAGGGGCATGAAAATAAAATCGCCGCGTTTAATGAGATTATTGAACTTCTGGGCATAACGCCGGACCAGGCGGCGCATGTCGGTGATGATGTCATAGACTTGCCGGTAATGGTTCGAGTCGGCTTGGCGATTGCGGTTAATGATGCCAATTTTGCCGTCAAACAACATGCCGATTGGTGTACGACATTGCCTGGAGGTCAGGGCGCGGTCAGGGAAGTGTGCGATTTTATTATGCAGGCGCAAGGCCATTTTGATGAAATGTTGAATGCTTATCTAAAATGATCCGGCTAAATGGACACTACAATTATTTGTACCTGCTTATTGTCGCGGTAATGAGCTGGTGGCTGGTCAAATTGACCGGCTCGGATGAGCTTGGCCGGTTAGCGGTTCCGGCGCACAGCCCCGATTATTTCAGCAAGGGGTACACGAAATGGGAAATGAGCGAATTGGGCAGGCAAAAAAGTAAATTGATTGCCGATGAAATGATTCATTACAGCGATGACAACATCACGCATTTGGTTAATCCCTTGATGTATTTTTTTAACGAGGAAACACCGCCTTGGGTAATTAAATCAGAAACCGGTGTTTTGTCTGCCGATGGCAAGGATTTGCTGTTAACCGGTAAAGTCTATGTTGACAGGGCTGCGGCTGAAGGCGTCAAAGAACTTAAAATCTATACGTTCAATTTAAAGGTAAAACCGGAAATCAGTTATGCGGAAACGGATGCCTGGGCGGAGCTGATCAGTTTACCAAGCTGGACTACAGGGGTCGGAATGAAGATAACTTTTGCGGAACCGATTCATCTGGAATTGCTCTCTAATGTAAAGGGTAACTATGAAACAAAGTAAAAAAACTCGCGGCCTTGCGTTACGCGTGGGGTTCGGCTGTTTGCTGTTATTGGCGCTTTATAATACAGGCGTTTACGCCTTGGAAACTGACAGTGACCAGCCGATCATTATCGATTCGGATAGAGCGACGTATGATGATTTAAAAGCAATCAGCACTTATACGGGCAATGTGATCTCGATTCAGGGCAGTATCAAGGTGGACTCGGATAAGCTGGTGGTTTATTTTGTTGACGGCGAAGCCGACAAAATGGTGTTTACCGGCAATAAGGCAAAATTTAAACAAACGCCTAACGTGGGGGCCAAAGATATAACCGGCGAAGCCTTAATAGGTGAGTATTATCCTAAAAAGAATTTGTTGATTTTGATTGATAAAGCCACCGTTTGGCGAGAGACCGGAATGTATTCCAGCGATTTTATTGAATACGATCTGAAAACCTCGTTGGTTAAAGCGGGAGAAAAAGAGTCAGCCAGCAAACGCGTCCATGT
>DATBQC010001072.1:0-8040 GCA_036561065.1 Methylobacter sp.
TTAACGGCAATATATCGACCGGAAACAAATCCATGAAGTTCCACAAGAACACCCAGCAAAAAATGGTCAATGCCAGCGGCGCTATTAACTTATTCTTGCCGTGAAAACTGTCTTTAACCTGGGTATCGACAAATTCAATCAGCATTTCTGCAAAATTTTGCACTAAGCCCGGAACGCCCGCCGTCGCTTTATCTGCCGCCATCTTGAAAAACCAGACGAACAAAGCGCCCAAGACCGCAGAGAAAAACAAAGTATCCAGGTTCAACGTCCAGAAACCCTCGCCCACTGACAGCGAAGTTAAATGGTGAATAATATAACCGGTTGCACCTTCGGCATGAGCTTCGGCAGCCATCGTTCCTCTCTAAATATTAAAAGTGTCAGCGCATCAACAGCGCAAACCAAAAAACCGATAAAGCTGCTATATATACGACCAGCAGCGGTAATATTTCTATGTTGGGGAGGTGGAAAATCATAAAGAATAGCGCGGCCGTCAACAACAACTTGCCTGATTCTCCCGCGTAGAAAGAGTTTACAATCTTTCTTGCTTCCTGTCCTGCGGATCGATGTACCCGCAATGCAAAATACAGATTCGGAATAAACGCCGCCGCCCCGCCTAAAGCCGCCGACAAAGCGTAAGGCCGACCGCCGGCCAGCGCAAATCCTGTCGTCATTATTATGATCATCAGAATTTGACAACTTATAATTTTGCTGACAGCAGAGCGATTTCTAGCTGCCACACCCAACTCCATACTCAACAGCTCGGGAATTATATCTATCGACCCTCATTAAATCAAGGAAGATTAAATTTAACTTACAATTTTTATTGTTTTTTATCTGCCAGCTCATTTACTAGCACACTACTTAATTTGCCCGAGAATTCCATCCAACTCTTCCAAGCTGGAATACGCGATGACCAGCTTGCCGGCGCCGTTTTCCTTATGCTCAATCAATACCTTTGCACCCAGCTTTGCCGTCAAATCTTCCTGCAAACGCAGGGTGTCTTTGTCTATTTCCTTTACTTTAGGCGTTTTAGGCTCGGCTTGGCTGTCTTTAACCAGACGCTCTGCGGCTCTTACCGTTAAGCCTTCCTTGACAATCTTGTTGGCCGCAGCCACTTGCTTTGGGCCATCCAGGGATAGCAACGCTCGCGCATGCCCCATTTCCAGTTGCCTGCTGATCAACAGCTTTTTTACGTCCGGGTGCAAATCGATCAATCTCAATAGATTGGTCACTGTAGCGCGGGACTTGCCCACCGCATCGGCAACTTGCTGATGGGTCATTTCAAACTCGTCCAACAACCTTTTTAATGCATCCGCTTCTTCTAAAGGATTCAGATCTTCCCGCTGAATATTTTCTATTAGCGCTATCGCCATAGCGGTGCGATCGTCTATTTCTTTGATGACCACCGGCACCTGCTGCAATCCGGCCAATTGCGCGGCACGCCAGCGACGCTCCCCGGCAATAATCTCGTATTTTTCCAGGCCTATTTTTCGCACCACAACCGGCTGGATGATGCCTTGCGCTTTGATCGAATCTGCCAACTCCTGCAACTTTTCGGGATTCATATCTTTTCGCGGCTGATACTTACCCCGCTGCATATGTTCGATCGGTAGCGTTTGCAGCTGATGACCTTCCCCGGCTTCCCCTTGATCGGCCTTATCGGGGATATTACCCAACAAAGCATCCAACCCTCGATTTAATCCGCGTTTTTTTACAGCCATAACTTTCAACTTTTCTCTTTTTTAATTATTTCATCGACCAATGCCACTTACACTGGTTTACGACAAATCAGCGCGAACTATCGATTCAAACTCTTCAATCAATTTCCTTAAACTCTCCGCTTCTTCCAGCAGAGAATGATGCTCTTTTCGTACGCTTTTAAAAAACGCAACCACCATTGCCGTTTGCTTATCTGCTTCTGCTTCTGCTTCTGCTTCGGCTTCGGCTTCGGCCGCAGACTCTGATTCACCCTGACGCACTTCTTTGGTTGGCTGATGCTTTCCCTCATTTGAGGAATCATCCGCCAACAAGGCTTCAAGCCCCCGACCTAATCCACGTTTCTTTAAGTTCATGTGCTATTGGTTTTTTCTTTTCTGATCATTTCGCCCGCCAAGGCAATATAGGCCACAGACCCTCGCGAGGTTCTATCGTAGCTCAGCACTGGCAAGCCATGGCTTGGAGCTTCCGCCAGACGAATGTTTCTCGGCACACAAGTCCTGAACACCTTGTCGCCAAAATAGCGGATCAGCTGCTCAGAGACATCCTTGGTCAGGCGGTTCCTGTCGTCATACATGGTGCGCAGAATGCCTTCCAAATACAGGTCGGGATTGACGGTGTCCTGGATGTTTTTAAGCGTGCTCATCAATGCCGACAAGCCCTCAAGGGCATAATACTCGCACTGCATAGGCACCAATACACTGTTGGCGGCAACCATCGCATTCAAGGTCAGCATGTTCAGTGATGGCGGACAATCGATCAAGATATAATCGTACTCCGGCTTTATCGGGATCAACGCATCGGCAAGCCGTCGCTCCCGGTGGTCGGCCTGCATCAGCTGCACTTCGGCAGCAGTCAGATCGCCATTGCCGGGAATCACTGAAAAACCGATCTCAGGAAGCTTGATGACCGTTTCCGATGCAGGCACATCTTCCATCAACAAATCGTAGCTGGAATATTTGACCTCCTGCTTGTCAACGCCGCAGCCCATCGCCGCATTGCCTTGCGGATCGAGATCCACCAGCAACACGCGCCGGTTAGCCGCAGCCAGCGAGGCCGCCAGGTTTACGCTGGTTGTAGTTTTTCCTACACCACCCTTTTGATTGGTTACGGCAATTACTTTTCCCACTTACCTTACCTCGGCCTGTTCAGGCGATTGAATTCGCACCAGACATCGTTCAACATCAGATCCCGGCACACTAACCGATATGACGGATTTTTTTGCGCTAATCTCTGCCAGTTCCGCATCCGGAGTCAGCCCCTTCATTGCCAGCAACACGCCGTCCTGAGCCAGCAAATGCGCGGTCAGTTTCACTATATCGGGCAAGCCGGCAAATGCTCGAGTAAGAACCGCATCATACCCAGGTTCCGGATGATAATTTTCCACGCGACTGTGGATAATATCCACGTTTTTAAGCTTCAATTCCAACACCGTCTGCTGCACAAATCGGGTTTTCTTGGCATTGCTGTCGAGCAGGGTAAAGTGTATTTCAGGCAAGCAGATCGCCAGCGGAATGCCCGGCAAACCCGCGCCGGTGCCAATATCGATAACCCGCCTGCCTTCAATATGAGGAACAATCGCCAAGCTGTCCAGTATATGCAGCCTTGCCATCTCCTCCCGGTCTCGTATCGCGGTCAGATTATAAGCTTTATTCCATTTTTCAATCAGTTTAATAAAATCAAGCAACTGCTCGACCTGATGTTCAGTGACGTTTAAATTTAACGATGCTATCCCGGAGACCAGGATTTTTCGGCAAGCTTCCATCAGGCGCTTTTCTTCTTTAGGTAAACCAGCAACAGGGAAATTGCGGCGGGCGTAATGCCGGGGATACGCGATGCCTGGCCCAGGGTTTCAGGCCGCTGTTTTTTAAGCTTTTCGCTCACTTCATTGGATAGACCGGGAACGCCATTGTAATCAATGACCTCAGGCAAGCGCAGGTGATCGTAGCGCAAAGCCTTGTCGATCTCGGTTTGCTGCCGGTCGATATAGCCTGCATATTTGGCCTGAATTTCTACCTGCTCGGCTACCTGCTGATCCATATCTTCGACACCGTCCATAAACGACAGCAGTTGCTGAACATCCACTTCCGGGCGACGCAGCAAATCCATCAGATTGGCTTCCCGCATTAGCGGCTTGCCCCAATATTGCTCGACTTGACCCGCCTGTTCCGTTTCCATCCTGACCCATTTCTTTTTCAGGTCGTCCTGCAATTGGGAGACCGCAGCCCGCTTGGTCTCGAAAGCCTGCCAGCGCTCGTCATCAACCAAACCCAACTCCCGGCCTTTTTCAGTCAGACGCAAATCGGCGTTGTCTTCCCTTAGCAGCAACCGATATTCCGCCCGACTGGTGAACATCCGGTACGGCTCTTGGGTGCCGCGCGTAATCAAGTCGTCGATCATCACGCCGATATAAGCCTCATCGCGTCCCGGACACCAGCTTTCCAGCCCCTGAACCAGACGCGCAGCATTAAGCCCGGCGATCAGGCCTTGCGCCGCGGCTTCTTCATAACCGGTCGTGCCGTTCACTTGCCCGGCAAAAAACAACGCGTCCATGTGCTTGGTTTCCAGCGATGATTTCAAATCCCTGGGATCGAAAAAATCGTATTCAATCGCATAACCGGGGCGCAAGATTTCGGCGTTCTCAAAGCCCAGCATCGAGCGCACAAGCTCATACTGCACATCGAAAGGCAGGCTGGTCGATATGCCGTTGGGATAAATCTCATGGGTGTTCAAGCCTTCCGGCTCGACAAAAATCTGGTGAGAATCCCGGTCGGCAAAGCGCACCACCTTATCTTCGATGGACGGGCAATAACGCGGCCCGACGCCCTCGATAATCCCCGAATATAAGGGGGATCGATCCAGGCCGGAGCGGATAATATCGTGGGTTTTACTGTTGGTGCGGGTGATATGACACGGAATCTGCCGGGGATGATGCTCGCGCTTGCCGATGAACGAAAACACCGGCACCGGATCGTCGCCATGCTGCTCTTCCAGCTTGCTAAAATCGATGGTCCGTCCGTCGATACGCGGCGGCGTGCCGGTTTTTAAACGGTCGATCCTGAACGGCAATTCCCTTAAACGCTCAGCCAACGCAATCGAGGCCGGATCGCCCGCACGACCGCCGCTATAATTTTCAAGGCCGATATGGATTTTGCCGCCCAAGAAAGTGCCAGTGGTTAAAACCACGGCTCTTGCGGTAAAGTCCAAGCCCATTTGTGTTTTGACACCGGCAACCCTGCCGCCTTCGACAATCAAATCGGACGCGGTTTGCTGAAACAAGGCCAGATTAGGCTGGTTTTCCAGTGCGGTTCTGACCGCCTGCTTATAAAGCTGACGATCCGCCTGAGCACGGGTCGCCCGAACTGCCGGGCCTTTGCTGGCATTCAAAGTGCGAAACTGGATGCCGCCGTGATCGATAGCCCGCGCCATCACCCCGCCTAACGCATCGACTTCCTTAACCAGATGCCCCTTGCCTATCCCGCCAATCGCAGGATTGCAGCTCATCTGCCCCAGGGTGTCGATATTTTGCGTCAACAACAGCGTGTTTGCGCCGCACCGAGCCGAAGCCAACGCCGCTTCCGTACCCGCATGACCGCCGCCAACCACTATGACATCAAAGTCTTTTCTAAATTTCACTAGCGCTATGTACTCTTAAAAAATGATATATTATCGCTGTGTGGACTCACACAAACTTTTCATATTATAAGAGGTAAATGATGAAAAAACGTAAAAATCAACAAGGAACCGATGGCGTTCCCAACCAAAACCCGGTCGCGAAGTACGCGCACCTGTTTAACAAAGCGCAAACTTTTTGCGATAAAAGCAAATACAGCCGCAAAGCGAAACACACAAGACAGGAGGCTAGTCCAATGGTTCTAAGCAGAATTATTGGACTAGGAGCCTGTCGGACTTATCAACTTTTAAGCCTCATCTCCTTCTGCTTCGCTCATGAGAGCCTTGGATGGTCTTTTATTCCGGCCTTCCCAGATCAACAACCGTAATAACCGTCTTCTCAGCCAATTCTTTTAGTATCTGCAAGCCTCCCGCGATAATCATTTCAGGATTGGGATGCTTCGATTCTTCGGCAACCTGCTTTAGGCAATCCGCTACCAACACCTCTTCATGCTCCTGAATGATTTCCAGCAACCGGTACGTGATCGGGGTGATTTCTATGAAATTAACCTCGTCGTCCAGATTACGGTAAACGACCAAAAACGTGGCTAGTTCAGTCGGCGCTTCAGGCAAATAACCGGGCGATATTTTCTGAACGGGATATTGATAAGCTAGCGGCCAGGCTAGAGGCGACAAGCGGATGCGCTGATTTTTCAGGTCATCCAGGCTAGGCTGATTGGCGGGCACAGTTTCCTTGGCGATGGACAAAGCCATTTCCACCCATTCGTAATGCACAAGCTCCAGCATAAATGGAAAATCATCCGAACTGTCCCGCTCGTTTTGCAGATAATCCAAAAACTCTTCCGGGATTTGGGAAAAATGCGGCGTTCGGCTGGCATGCTTGACGAAGAAATCCTGCCCCAGATCGAACCATTGCCGGCCATCCAATATGGCCCGCAACACCGGAAAATTGGCTGACAGGAAGCTGTCGATATTGTTAAAAAACAGCTCCCGGTACATCGCCATCCGTTGCGGCTTTACGTCGGCAGGCGGCGGATTGTTTTCGGGATCCCGGATATAGGCTGCAAACTCATGCTGCTTGGCTTTAAAGTCGACGCTCATAGCGGCCTCAGGCGGATTGCTTGGCATGCTGAGTTCCCCAGGCGGCCTGTATGGCGTTGATGGTGCTCACTTCCTTGATTAGTTCTTCGATAGGAGGGAGATTGAAATCCCGCTCCAACAGCGTCGGAAACACGCCGTAAAGCTCATACGCCTTGCCCAGCAATTTCCAAACTGGATCGATTACGTCTGCGCCGTGGGTGTCGACCAGAAAATCTTCGGCCTCCACATAATGCCCTGCGATATGCGCGTAAGCGATGCGGTGCGCAGGCATGGCCTTTAAAAACGCTTCGGCATCGTAGCCGTGGTTAACGCTGTTCACGTAAATATTGTTGATGTCGATCAATACATCGCAGTCGGCTTCTTCGACAACCGCATTGAAAAAATCGATCTCGGCCATTTCCTGACCAGGCGCCGCATAATAGGACACGTTTTCGATGGCTATCTTTTGCTCCAAAATATCCTGGACGCGCCTGATCCGTCCGGCGACGTGAACCACCGCTTCCGAGGTAAACGGAATCGGCATCAGGTCGTATAAATGCCCATCCTTGCTGCAATAACTTAAATGTTCGCTGTAAAATTTGATTTGATGCTCGGCCATGAACTGTTTGACTTCGCGGACGAAATCCTCATCCAGCGGATCGGTGCTGCCTATCGACAGCGATAAGCCGTGGCAGATAAAATCGAATCGTTCGGTCATTGCGCGGAACTGTTTGCCGTATTTTCCGCCGATGGTGATCCAGTTTTCCGGCGCGACTTCGTAAAAGCCGACCTCTTCGGGAGGGGATTCAACAATCTGGCTTAACAAAGACCGCCTAAGACCTAAACCGGCGCCGTGAACGAGATTCTGGGTTGTGTCCATAAGAACACCTTATCTGATTTGATGGGAAGGAGAGGGCATGATAACCATGCCCTCCCTGAACTAATAGCAAATCTTAAGCTTATTTGCCGGTTGCGTCTTTATTCATAGCGCCGCATGAGCCTTCTTTGCCTTTCATCATCGCGCCGCAAGCCGCTTCCATACCGGGTTTCATTTTGCCGTCTTGCATCATGGCGCCGCATTTGCTTTCGCCACATTTTCCTTCAGTCGCTTTAGCCGCATCGGTTTTTTTGTTGCCTGCACATGCGCCTTCCGCCGCCTTAGGTTTTTCCATGCCGCCCATTTCCGCGCCGCATTTCATTTCAGCCGCTTTATCGGCAGCGGCAACTTGCATGTAACCGGCAGACATTTCAGTCATACCGAAAGGATTGGCCTCGGCATTAACCGCAGTTGCAGCAAATGTAGACAAAAAAGCAGCGCCCATTGCAGCAGCTAAAGGTGTTTTATTGATTTTTTTCATAGTGACTCCAGAGTGTTGATATAAAACATTGAGTTTCAATCTGTTCCCGGAGGTTAATCCGAGAGATCAATCGATACGCAGAAACGTATCGAATGCCGCTCATCATATCAAAATCGACTGAATAATAAATGAATATCTATGGTGTGGAGCGGACAGCAGCAAGAGGAAAAACAGCTGTAGATCATACCTCCGACTACCAAACTATCAGACGGTTTTGTCCTTGTACTCGCACAAATCTTCAATAACACAACTC
>DATBQC010001073.1:0-3062 GCA_036561065.1 Methylobacter sp.
ATTCAATCGAACAACGCTGGTATCAAACTTGGGAAGAAAAAGGCTATTTTGCGGCCAAGCCGGAAGGTGAATCCTATTGCATCATGATTCCACCGCCCAATGTCACCGGCAGTTTGCATATGGGCCATGCGTTTCAGGATACCATCATGGATGCCCTGACCCGCTACCACCGGATGAAAGGCTGTAGCACTTTGTGGCAGCCGGGCACCGACCATGCGGGTATCGCCACGCAAATGGTGGTGGAGCGTTTATGTAACGCGGAAGGCAAGACCCGCCATGATCTCGGTCGCGAACAATTCCTGGAAAAAGTCTGGGAATGGAAGGAAGAATCCGGCGGCACGATTACCCGCCAGTTGCGGCGCATGGGTTCTTCGCTGGACTGGAACCGAGAGCGGTTCACGATGGATGACGGCATGTCCGATGCGGTGCAGGAAGTGTTTATCCGGCTTTATGAAGAAGGTTTGATTTATCGCGGCAAGCGCTTGGTCAACTGGGATCCGGTTTTGCATACCGCCGTTTCCGATCTGGAAGTGTTGTCGGAAGAAGAAAACGGCTCGATGTGGCATTTGCGATATCCGTTGTCCAATGGTCAGGGGCATTTGATCGTTGCGACCACTCGCCCTGAAACCATGCTCGGCGATGCCGCGGTCGCGATACACCCGAGTGACGAGCGCTATAAACACCTGCTCGGTGAATTCGTGATACTGCCCCTAACTGGTCGCAGAATTCCGATTATTGCCGATGAATATGTCGATCCAGAATTCGGCACAGGCTGCGTCAAGATTACCCCGGCCCACGACTTTAACGATTACGAGGTTTGGTCGCGCCACCGCCATAACTCGGTTATTCAGGATTTGCCGCATGGCGGCTTGATTAACCTATTTACAGTTGACGCCGCGATACGCGGCAACGACGAAGGCGAGAACGACCTGATTCCAGCCAAATACTGCGGCCTAGACCGCTTTGAAGCCCGCAAACAAATCGTCGCCGATCTCGATGCAGCTGGTTTATTGGAAAAAATCGTCGACCACAAATTGATGGTGCCTCGTGGCGACCGCACTAACAGCGTCATCGAACCGCTATTGACCGACCAATGGTATGTCAAGGTCGCGCCGCTGGCAGAACCTGCGATTGCCGCTGTCGAAAACGGCGACATCAAGTTTGTACCGGACAACTGGAAAAACACCTATTTTGAATGGATGCGCAATATTCAGGACTGGTGCATCTCGCGGCAAATCTGGTGGGGGCACCGCATCCCGGCCTGGTATGACGAGCTGGGTAATATTTACGTCGGCAATTCCGAACAGGCCGTCCGCGCCAAGCATAACCTGCCCGAAGGCTATGCGCTTAGGCAGGATGAAGATGTGCTGGATACCTGGTTTTCTTCCGCTTTGTGGCCTTTCTCCACGCTGGGCTGGCCGGAGCAAAACCCGGAATTGGCCAAGCATTACCCGACCAGCGTCCTGGTGACCGGCTTTGACATCATTTTCTTCTGGGTGGCCCGAATGATTATGATGGGGCTTAAATTCCAAGGCGAAGTGCCGTTTAAGGAAGTCTACATCCATGGACTGGTGCGGGATGCCGAAGGACAAAAAATGTCCAAATCCAAAGGCAACGTGCTCGATCCTATCGACATCATCGACGGCATAGAACTGGAAGCGTTGGTGGCAAAACGTATTTCCGGCATGATGCAGCCGCACTTGGCAAAGAAAATCGAGCAGGATACGCGCAAGCATTTCCCTGATGGCATCCAGTCATACGGTACCGATGCGTTGCGCTTTACCTTTGCTTCGCTGGCATCGACGGGACGGGATATTCGTTTCGACCTTGCCCGCACCGAAGGTTATCGCAATTTCTGCAACAAACTGTGGAACGCGGCGCGATTCGTGCTAATGAACACCGAAGAGCAGGATAACGGTTTATCCGACGCACCTTGCCACTACAGCCAGGTTGACCGCTGGATTACTTCCCGACTGCATCAGGTAACGGCTGCAACCAGTAGCGCCATCGAAAACTACCGCTTCGATCTGGCGGCGCAGGCCATTTATGAGTTCACCTGGAATGAATACTGCGACTGGTATCTGGAACTGGCAAAAATATCCCTGCAATCCGGCGATGAGGCGCTGCAACGCGGCACGCGCAAAACCCTGCTGACGGTTTTGGAATCGATTTTACGTTTGGCGCATCCGATCATGCCGTTTATCACTGAAGAAATCTGGCAGCGCGTCGCGCCGTTGGCGGGCATTATCGCCAATGATGGGGTGCATACCGATACCATTATGTTGCAACCCTACCCGGTTGCCGATGAAGCACAAATCGACAATATCGCGATCGCCGAAACCAACTGGGTGATGAATTTTATTCTGGGTGTGCGCCGTATTCGCGGCGAAATGAATATCGCCCCCAGCAAACCGCTACCGATATTTCTGCAAAACGGCTCTATTGCCGATCAACAGAGCTTAAGCCACAACGGGATTTATTTGCAAAAATTGGGCAGGCTAAATTCGATTACTTGGTTAACTCCTAGTGAAAGTACGCCGGAATCGGCGATTGCGCTGGTTGGCGAGATGAAAATCCTGATCCCAATGGCGGGCTTAATCGACAAGGAAGCGGAACTGGCGCGACTGGAAAAGGAAATACAAAAAATCAACAACGACCTGCCCAGAGTCGAAGGCAAGTTGAATAACCCGGCGTTTGTCGATAAAGCACCGCCCGAAGTAATTGATAAGGAAAAAGCCAAGCTGGCCGATTTACGCTCAATGCTGAACAATCTTGAAGAACAGCAACGAAAAATCAGGGCGTTATAAGAAAGGCCGACAACAGGTGCAAGGCTAAAGCGAAAACGGAGAACCCTTTAGCCTTCCTTGTACCTTCTCCTTTTTTCATCTATATTTGCTTAAACATCCGACAACGCAACCATCCTATGAATACCGCATCAACAGATTTACAATTTAGTGGACTTACACGATGCTTGATTGACAAAGGTTTGCTAACTGAAGCCGATGCGCAAATCCATAGCCGGGAAGCACAAAAAAATCAGGTGCCGTTAATACGCTACTTGG